>NZ_JCANUT010000016.1:0-69316 GCF_059569095.1 Propionivibrio pelophilus DSM 12018
CACACACAGGTCGGATATACGGTCGCAGTCGCACCCATTTGCCCTATCTCAACTCGCTCTTGCAAAACGGGAGGAGTCCATATACGGAATCCAGAACGGCCGCAGACTGGACCCCGGCCTTCGCCGGGGCGACGGATTCTTTTGGGGCTTTTATGACTGATTGCACCCTGATCGGTATTCTCGACGACGGATGGAGCGGCCTGTCTGACGCGGCACGCCACCGGCTAACCACCGCCAGCGTCGTCATCGGCGCCGGCCGCACGCTCGATCTCGTTCGCCCGCATCTGACGCCCGACTCCCTTTGCCACGACATGGACGGCGCACTGGCCAAGGTGCCGGAATGGACACGGGCCGCGCTGGCGGAAGGCTGCACCGTCGCCATCCTCGCCACCGGCGACCCGCTCTGTCACGGCATCGGCGCCTGGTTGAAAGAAAGAATCGACGCACCACTCGAAATCCTGCCCAACGTCTCGACGCTACAACTGGCCTGCGCCCGCTTCCAGCAACCGTGGCAGGACATCAGGATCGCATCCTGCCACAGCAAGGACGCCGGCGAATGGTTCATCGGCGCGACGCCCGAGCACGGTCTCTACCCCGCGATGCGCGCTATCGCGCAGCACCCGCGGATTTTCCTGTTCACCGGCCCGGAGAACAGCCCGGACCGCCTGGCGCGTGCGCTGCTGGCAGCCGGCTACGCCAGTGACGAAGTCCGCCTTTCGATCGCCTGCCGCCTGCAGCTGGACGGGGAAGAGCTGTTCACCGACCTGTCGCTCGACACCGTCGCCGCGATTAGTGTCCCCGAGCCGAACGTCGTCCTGGTGCAACGCAAGGAAGGCGCGGGAACGCCCAGCTTCGGACTCGACGACCTCGACTACATTCAGCGCAGCCCGGAAAAAGGACTGATCACCAAGCAGGAAGCACGCGCCCTGTCGCTCGCCAAGCTGCGCATCCGACCCGACGCCACCGTCTGGGACATCGGCGCCGGCTCCGGTTCGGTCGGTCTCGAAGCGGCCCGGCTCGCGCCGCACGGCCACGTCTGGGCCATCGAGAAGGCTGCAGGCGACGCCGCCAACGCCCGCGCCAACGCCGCGCGTTTCCGGATCAGCAACTATTCGCTGTTCGACGGCAAGGCGCCGCAACATCTCGACACCTGGCCCGACCCGGACGCGGTGTTCATCGGCGGCTCCGGCGGCGAACTCGGCGCGCTGATCCGCCTGATTCTTGGCCGACTGAAACCCTGTGGCCGGCTGGTGATGAACTTCGTCACGCTGGAGAACCTGGCCACCGCCACCGCGACGCTGACCGAACTGAACGCAGAGGGTGACATAAGCTGGGACGTCGTCCAGCTGCAGGCCAGTCGCAGCCAGCCGATCCTCGACATGCACCGCATGGCGGCGCAGAACCCGGTGTGGATCGTCACCGCATCGAAGAGCGAAGAATGACGTATCCATCCACCCCAACGGTTTTATCTCCGTCATCCCGGCGAAGGCCGGGATCCAGTCCGGCGGTTGAAATTCTGGATTCCGGCCTGCGCCGGAATGACGGCCACTTCCAATGATTAGGCACGCACCAATGAACAAAACCTACGGAAAACTGATCGGCGCCTCGCTCGGCCCCGGCGATCCCGAACTGATCACCCGCCGCAGCTGGGCCGTGCTGCAATCGAATGCGCGCTGGATCTACCCGGTGAAGAAGGCCGAGGAAGTCTCCTACGCGCTGTCGATCGTCGAGCGCGGCGGCATTCCGCGTCCCGCAGACGCCGTCGAACTGGTCTTCCCGATGACCCGCGACGCCGAAGCGCTGGGCAAGGCCTGGGTCCGCGCCGCGCAGCAAACGGTCGAGTTGCTCGGCGAAGGCCGCGACCTCGTCTTCCTCGTCGAAGGCGACGCCTCGACCTTCGCCACCTTCGGCCACCTCGCCCGCGTCGTGCGCGAGTTGGTGCCCGAAATCGAGGTCGAGACCATTCCCGGCGTTTCCTCCTTCGCCGCCGCCGCGGCCACCACCGGGATGCCGCTGGCCGAGGAAGACGAAACGCTGGCGATCATCCCGGCCGCCTACGGCACCGGCGTCATCGACCACATGCTCGACGAGTTCGACACGCTGATCCTGCTCAAGGTGAAGCCGCTGCTCGATGAGGTCATCGAATTGCTCGACCGTCGCGGCCTGCTGGAAACCAGCTGCTTCATCGAAAAGGTCGGCTCGCCGGAGGAACGCGTGATCCGTGATCTCGGCAGCCTGAAGGGCGCAACGGTCAACTACCTGTCGCTGCTGCTGGTGCAGAACCCGAAGCGCGAACGCGGCGAATTGCGCCGCGGCTGCCGCCGGCGCAAGGAAGCTGCGAATGCCTGACCGGCCGCTGATTCTCCGTCACACCGGCGAAGGCCGGTGTCCAGTTTGTGCGTCAAATTTCTGGATTCCGGCCTTCGCCGGAATGACAGTGCATTTTCAGCGGAAAGCGGATTGCCGATGAAAACGGCAGTCATCTCGATCACCCGACATGGCCTCGCCACGGCTGGCCGCGTCGTCGCCGCCTTGCCCGGCGCGCAACTTTACGCGCCGGAGAAATTCGCGGCAGAAGCGCAATCCGCCGCTCCCGGGCAAGCACACCCCTACGCATGCAAGACAGGTGAGCAACTGGGCACGCTGTTTGCAAACCACGACGCCATCATCGCCATCCTCTCGCTCGGCGCAACGGTGCGCATGATCGCGCCATTCCTGCAGTCAAAGGAAACCGACCCGGCCGTGGTCGTCCTCGACGAAGGCGGGAAGTTCGTCATCCCGGTGCTCTCCGGCCACCTCGGCGGCGCCAACGCACTGGCAGGCCATCTGGCGGCAGCTCTCGGCGCCCAAGCCGTGCTGACCACCGCGTCCGATTCGCGCGAAACCATTGCCGTCGACCTGCTCGGCCGCGAGCTCGGCTGGACCTTCGAAGCCACGCACGACGAACTTGTCCACGCCAGCGCCGCCGTGGTCAATGACGAACCCGTCGCGCTGGTGCAGGAAGCCGGAAGCACGGGCTGGTGGACCCACCACGCCAATGGGCGCCTAGGGGCCCTGCCGGCCAACGTCATCCTGTTCAACACACTGGAAGACGTCGCCCCGGAGAAATTCGCCGCCGTCCTCTGGATCAGCGTGCGCCCGATGCCCGCCGACTACAGAGAAAAGCTCGCCGGCCGCTGCGTCACCTACCGCCCGGGGACCGGATCATGAAGATCGCTCTCGGCCTCGGCTGCGACCGCAACACGCCGCTCGCCACGGTCAAAACCGCCATCGGCGCCGCGCTGGCCGCGTGTAGCGCCACATGGAACGACATCCAGGCCGTCGCCAGCATCGACCTGAAAGCCGACGAACCGGCGCTGCAGCAACTCGCCGCGGAACAGGGCTGGGCCATCCGTTTCTACACTGCGCAGGAACTGGCGACGATAGACGTCCCCAACCCCTCGGAAACCGTGCGCAAGCACACCGGCACGCCCACGGTCTCCGAAGCCGCCGCGCTGCTTGCCGCCCAGCCGGACACTCCGGACAAAACCAACCTCCTCATCGAAAAACACCGCCATCGCGGCCCCGACGGCCGCAATGCCACCGTCTCCATCGCAAGGATTCCCGAATGAATCAAGCCACCTCCCACGGAAAGATCATGCTCGTCGGCCTCGGCCCGGGCAGCCACGATTACCTGACCGGCCGCGCGCGCGCCGCCATCGCCGAAGCCGACACGGTGATCGGCTACGCCACCTACATCCGCCTGGTGAAGGACCTGCTCGACGGCAAGGAAGTGATCAAGAAGGCGATGACCGAAGAACTCGACCGCGCCATCGAAGCCTACGACCGCGCGAAGCTAGGCAAGAAGGTGGCGATCGTTTCCTCCGGCGATGCCGGCGTCTACGGCATGGCCGGCCCGACCTTCGAAGTGCTGTTCCAGGCTGGGTGGACCCCGGATTCCGGAATCGAAGTGGAGATCATCCCCGGCGCCTCGGCGATCAACACCTGCGCCTCGCTGGTCGGCGCGCCGCTGACGCACGATTTCTGCGCTATCTCGCTCTCGGACCTGCTGACCCCGTGGCCGACCATCGCCCGCCGCCTCGACGCCGTCGCCTACTCCGATTTCGTCGTCGCCCTGTACAACCCGAAGAGCGGCAAGCGCACGCGGCAGATCCAGGAAGCGCGGCGCATCTTCCTGCGCCACCGCGACCCGAACACGCCGGTCGCCGTCGTCAAGTCGGCTTTCCGCGCCAAGCAGCGCATCGAGTTCACCACGCTCGGCACGATGCTCGACGCTGACATCGGCATGCTGTCGACGGTGCTGATCGGCAACTCCAACACCTACGTCAAGCACGGCCTGATGATCACCCCGCGCGGCTACGCCAACAAGTACGACGTCGAAATTGGCAACAGCGCCGCGCGCGACGGCGAGAAGCGCGGCATCTCGCTCTCGACCGGCCTCAACGGCTGGCTCGAAGCCATTCACGCCGCACACGCCGACGGCCTGTCGCCGGCCGAACTGGCCAAGGCCTACCGCCTGCCGGAAGACTACATCGCCGCCGTGCTCGCCGAGCCGCTCGACCTTGAAGAGGACGAAGCGGAAGAAAGCACCGAAGCCTGAGCCAACACCTCATTGACCGGAGAATCGTCATGACCGTACAGAACACTACCGGCCGCGTCGCCCTCATCGGCGCCGGTCCCGGCGACGCCGAACTGATCACCCTCAAGGGCGCCCGCCTGCTCGGCGAAGCCGACGTCGTCATCTACGACAACCTGGTCAGCCCCGGCGTCATGGACCTGGTTGCGCCAACCGCCGAACGCATCTTCGTCGGCAAGATGGCCGGCAACCACACCTTGCCGCAGGAGGAAATCTGCGAGCTACTGGTTGCCAAGGCCAGGGAAGGCAAGCGCGTTGCCCGTCTCAAGGGCGGCGATCCGTTCGTCTTCGGGCGCGGTGGCGAGGAAATGGACGTGCTGATGGCCGCCGGCATCCCGGTGGACATCGTTCCCGGCGTCACCGCTGCGCTCGGTGCCGCCGCCAGCTTCGGCTTCCCGCTCACTCACCGCGACCACGCCCAGAGCTGCGTCTTCGTCACGGGCCACCTCAAGGACCACACCGTCGACCTCGACTGGCCGGCACTCGCCCGCCCGGGGCAGACCGTGGTGATCTACATGGGCGTCACCGGCCTCGAAACGATCTCGCGCGAACTGCAGGCCGCCGGTCTGCCGGGCAACACGCCGGCCGCACTGCTCTACCGCGCCACCTGGCCGAACCAGCAGGCCTACTCCGGCACGCTGGCCACGCTGCCCGAGCTTGCGCGCGAGCACAAGGTCAAGCCGCCGACACTGATCGTCATCGGCAGTGTGGTCCGGCTGATGCACGCTTGCTAAGATGCGCGCAGTCCCCCACGCTGCGTCATTGAAGAAGGGCTGCGAACGATGTTTCTCGAAAAATTCCTCGTCCAGTTCACCTGGCTCGACTGGATCGGGCTGATCTGGTTCCTTACCTGCTGGCTCGGCTTCGAGCAGGTGGTCGAACGTGGCTGGAGCGGGCGCAAGAGCCTCATGGAGGAAACGCACAAGCTGCGCCTGCAGTGGGGGCGGGTCATGCTCACGCGCAGCCCGCGCATCGTCGATGTGGCGCTGATCAGCAACCTGCTGCAAAGCCTGTCGTTCTACGCCAACACCTCGATCTACATCATCGCCGCGCTGTTCGCCGCACTCGGCGCCCTCGACCAGCTGATGGCGCTGGCCTCCGACCTGCCGTTCGCGCGGTCGATGTCGCGCGAAGCCACCGAGATCAAGCTGCTGCTCCTGATCGGCATCTTCATCGTCGCCTACTTCAAGTTCACCTGGTCGCTACGCCAGTTCAACCTGCTCTCGATCACCCTCGGCTCGGTGCCGCAGGAAGGCGAGCCGGAAGAAATGGAGAGCTACGCGCAAAAATTCGCCGCGGTCAATTCGTGCGCCGGCAACGACTTCACCCGCGGCCTGCGCGCCTATTATTTCGGCATGGCGGTGATGTCCTGGATGGTCTCGCCCTGGCTGTTCATCCTCGCCACGATCGTCATCGTGGTCGTTCTCGCCCGGCGCGAGTTCTACTCGCCGGTGCTCAAGGCGCTGACCGACATCGACCCGCCGCGACCGCGGGAATAACCGCCTCCGCACGGGTGGCATGTAGAAGTCGCCTCCTCCACGACGCGAAGAGGCAAAGACTGGGCAAAGGAAGACAGATCTCATCATCGATGTTTCGTCTGCCTTGATGCTTTCCGCCTGACTTCGCGCTCCCTTTGCTCCGTTTAGCCCTTGGCGCCGGGGTTTCCGTTCTCGACTGCTATCGCAACGCACCCGGACCTTGAAATGGAAGTGCGTATTCGATATATTGCTAACTCGAATTAGCAACCATAAAACCGGGGCAAACATGAGCGAAAAAGTCTTTCTGGGAATCGACGTCGGTTCGGCCAGCGTGCGCGCCGGGTTGTTCGACGGCAACGGGCAACGGCTGGCCTTCGCGGTACGGCCGATCAAGCAATTCCACCCGAAACCGCTGTTTGTCGAACAATCCTCCGCCGACATCTGGGCGCAGACCTGCGCCGCCGTGCGCGAGGCCGTGGCGACGGCGGCGATCGATCCGGCGAGCATCGCGTCGATCGGCGTCGACGCGACCTGCTCGGTGGTGGCCGTCGGCGCCAACGGGGCGCCAGTCTCCGTCGCCGAGAGCGGCGAGACGGAGCGGGACATCATCATGTGGATGGATCACCGCGCCGAAAAGCAGACCGCCGCGCTCAACGCCACCAAGGATCCCGCGCTGGCCTACGTCGGCGGCGAGGTCAGCATCGAGATGGAACTGCCGAAGGTGCTGTGGCTCAAGCAGAATTTCCCGGAGCGTTACGCGGCCGCGTGGCGCTTCTTCGATCTCGCCGACTACCTGACCTGGCGCCTGTCCGACGCGGATATCGCCAGCGTCTGCACGCTGACCTGCAAGTGGAATTATCTGGCGCACGAGAACCGCTTCAGCGAATCGCTGCTGGCCGGCGTCGGACTCGACGACATCACCAGCAAGGTACCGCCGAACGTCCTGCCGCTCGGCTCCGCGGCCGGCACACTCTCTCCCCGGGCCGCTGCTGAACTGGGACTGCCCCCCGGCATCGTCGTCGCGACAGGGATCATCGACGCCCATGCCGGCGGTCTGGCGCTGGTCAGCACGGAACCCAAGGGCAGCCTGGCGATCATCGGCGGCACGTCGAACTGCCACATGGTGGTCAACCCGACGCCGGTCATGGTACCGGGCGTCTGGGGCCCCTACTTCGGCGCCATGCTGCCGGGCTACTGGCTGAACGAAGGCGGGCAAAGCGCGGCCGGCGCCCTGCTCGACTGGACGCTGCGCCAGAGCGATGCCTGGCCGCTGCTCGAAAGCACCGCCAAGGCGGAAAACCGCAACATTTACGCCGTGCTCAACGACTGGCTCGTCGACCTGGAGAAACGCGAGACCTGGCCGACCCGCAACCTGCACGTCCTCTCCGACCACCACGGCAACCGCTCGCCGCGCGCCAATCCGCACGCGCGCGGCGCGGTCGTCGGCCTGACCCTCGAACAGGGCAAGGACGCACTGGCGCGCCTCTACCTCGCCACCCTGCAGGCGCTGGCCTACGGCACGCGCCATATTGTCGAAAGCATGAACGCCGCCGGGCACGCCATCACGCGCATCGTGATGTGCGGCGGCGGCACCAAGAACCCCTACTGGCTGCGCGAGAACGCGGATGCCACCGGCTGCGAAATCCAGCTGGTCAGCGAGGAAGACGCCGTCACCCTCGGTGCGGCGCTGCTTGGCGCCGTCGCCAGTGGCGCCTTCGCCTCGCTGCCAGAGGCCGCTGCAACGCTGGTGCGACCCGGCGGCAGCGTCGCGCCGCGCATCGAAACCAAGGCCTTCCACGACGCGAAGTACGCCGTCTACCTGCAGCTTTACGAAGACATGGAACGTTGCCGTTCCGCCATGCGGGCGTGGCAGTAAGCCACCCCTGAATTTTCCGAGGAACCTCACATGCTTACACTTACCCTCCCCGAATCGAAGCCGCTGATCAAGGCCGGAACCAACGAAGTGCTGCTGGTCACCAACGCCGACCTGCGCGAATCGGCCAACGTCGAATGCTGGCCGGTGCAGAACAAGTTCGAAGCCAAGCTGCAGGACGCGCTGTCCAGCCGTTTCGGCGTCAGCGCCAAGCGCGCCCACCTGTACAAGGGCGACAAGGGGCATGGCTTCATCAGCAGCCAGCGTGAGGGCAGCGACCTGTTCGCCACCATCGACCCGGATTCGCCTGTCATCGTCCTGCTCACCGCCTGGCAGTACTCGCACCACCTGGCGCCGAGCCTCGCCAAGCACCGCGGCCCGGTGTTGCTGCTGGCCAACTTCGACGGCACCTGGCCGGGACTGGTCGGCACCCTGTGCATGGCCGGCACGCTGACCGGTCTGGGCAAGGCGTATTCCCGCCTGTGGTCGTCCAACTTCGATGACGAGTTCTTTTTCAAGGGACTCGACTCCTGGCTGAAGACCAGCACGATCAAGCATGATCTCTCGTACCTGCATCCGGTCGACGCCAACCACCCGGTGGCCAAGACGCCGGCCTGGGCACTGGGCCAGAAGGTCGGCGAATACGTGCTGCAGCACAAGGAAATCATCGGACTGTTCGACACCTTCTGCATGGGCATGATCAACGGTGTCTTCCCGCAGAAGGCACTCGTGGACATCGGCATGCCGCTGGAAAGCCTGTCGCAGTCGGCACTGCTCGTCGAGATGGCCAAGGTACCGGCGTCGCTGCGCGAGGAATGCCTGAAGTGGTACGAAGATCGCGGCATGAAGTTCCAGTACGGCAGCGATCCGGCCAAGGAGCTGACCCGCGAGCAGGTGCTGGAGCAATGCGCGATGATGATCGCCATGGCCCGCTTCACCCAGCGCTTCGGCCTCTCCTGCGTCGGCGTGCAGTACCAGCAGGGGCTGGCGCATTCCTGCGCGGCCTCGGACTTCGCCGAAGGCGCCATCGGTTCGACCGACCGCTTCCCGATCCCCGACGAGAACGGCGAGATCATCCGTCCGGGCAAGCCGATCACCTGCGCCAACGAGGTCGACATGGGCACGGCGATTCCGCAGACGATGCTCTTCCGCCTGCTCGACTCACTCGGACTGCCGTCGGAAACCACGCTGCACGACATCCGCTGGGGCAGCGAGTACGAAGGCACCTTCTACTGGGATTTCGAAATCTCCGGCTCGGTGCCGTTCGAACTCCTCAAGGGCGGCATCGCCGGTTCCACCGGCTATCGCCAGCCGGCCATGTACTTCCCGAAAGGCGGCTCGTCGATCCACGGCCAGGGCAAGGCTGGACGACTGATCTGGGCGCGCGCGCACTATGAAGGCACGCAGGTGTTCATGCACATCGGCACCGGCACCGCCGTCGAGCTGCCCGCCGCCGAATTCGAGCGCCGGCGCAAGGCGACAACCTACGAGTGGCCGCTGCTCAACTGCGTCCTCGACGGCGTCGGCCGCGACGACCTGATGGCCGGCCACCAGAGCAACCACATCACCATCGCCTACGTCGACGAAGACAAGCTGCAGGACGTGCTGCGCGCCTTCGTCGCCCAGGCCGTCACACAGAACATCAAGGTGTCCGTCGCCGGCGACGCCTTCAAGGCACTGTAGTACCTCCTCGGGGGCGGTCGGTCCCGGCCGCCCCGTTTTTTTCTCCCCGGAAACACAATGACTACACACGAGCACTACCGTGGCGTCTGGCCTGTGATGCTGACGCCGTTCGACAACCAGCGTGAAATCGACTGGGAGTCGCTGAAAAAACTGATCGACTGGTACATCAGGGCCGGCGTCAATGGCCTGTTCGCCAACTGCCAATCCAGCGAGATGTTTTTTTTGTCCGAAGCTGAATCGCTACAGCTAACCCGTTTCGTCCTCGACTACGTCGACGGGCGCGTTCCGGTCGTCGCCTCCGGCCACACCGCCTGCGGACTGTCGCAACAGATCGACCAGCTCGGCAAGATCGCCGAGACCGGTGTCGACAGCGTGATCCTGATCAGCAACCGTCTCGCCATGCCGGGCGAAAGCGACGCGACGGTGCTCGCCAACCTGCGGAAGATCACCGCTGCGGTGACCGACAAGGTCGGCCTCGGCATCTACGAATGCCCGCATCCGTACAAGCGCCTGCTCTCCGACGACGTCGTCCGCTGGTGCGCGCAGAGCGGCCGCTACACCTTCATCAAGGACACCTGCTGCCAGATCGACACCATTCGCCGCCGCGTCGAACTGTCGAAGGGCAGCCGCATGCACATCGCCAACGCCAACGGCCAGACCCTGCTACCTTCCCTGCAGGCCGGCGCGCACGGCTACAGCGGCGTGATGACCAACTTCCACCCCGAGCTGTACGTCTGGCTGTGCGACAACTGGCAGCAGGAACCGGAAAAGGCCGAGACGGTCTTCGCCTACCTGTCGACCTCCTCGCTGGCCGAATGCCTCGACTACCCGATCTGCGCCAAGGACTACCAGAAGTCGATCGGCAACTTCCAGACCGTCGCCTGCCGCGTGCGCGAAGCCGGGAACTACTATTCGGCGCACTTCCAGAGCAACGTGCAGCAGATGGTTCAGCTGGGCGAAATCATCAAGAAGCAGCTTGGCATCCTGCAGTAAGCGCGCAGCGTCCACTCACGGTGGCGGCTTCGGCCGCCCCGTGAGCATTTCCTGATCGACAGACGGTCAAAAAAACGCAACAGACGCCGAAAACACGCGGCGGTAGACTCGCGGCCTTCTTCTGGCGGCATGGCCGCCACACCGCTTTTCTCCCATTACAGGTAACCGTCATGCATCAGGATGCACTCGCCGGGCTTCGCGATTTTCTCGTCAACAAGGAACAGCCGCTGGCGCTGCTGGCCCTCGCCAGCCTTTTCGTCGGGCTGGACACCGGATCGGTGCCGACCTTGTTGCTCTGCGTGCTGGCCGCAGGCGCTGCACGCGTCGTCAGGTTTTATCTGAACGACCGTCCGACGCAACGCTCGGCCTGGGCGTTCTAACCTTCAGGCGTCGCTCAGTCGGCGCGTTCGGTATCGACCTTGCGGCTGCGCCAGTGCAGGCACGCCGGCACCGTCGTCGAATCCGGCGCCTTCTTGTTGATCATTCCGATCAGTCGTTCGAGGCTGGCGCTCGCCAGTGCCTGACTGTCCTGCTGGATGGCGTCGATCTTCAGCGGCAGACAGTCGAGCAGGTAGTGGTCGTCGAAGGTGATGATCCGCTGCGGGGCGATGCTGAAATGGCGGTGTTCGCTGATGAACGCCAGCGCCCCTTCGAGCAGGGTGATCGAGCCGGTGAACAGCACCCGCGGATAGCGGCCGAGGTCCCGATAGCACTCCAGCATCAGCTCATAGCCGCTGCGCCGACGATAGTCGCGTGCCCGCACCCAGCCGGGCTGTTCGGCCAAACCGGCCTCGGCAAGCGCGGCACGGAAGCCGCGCAGACGGTCGATACTCGGCGAGAGGTTCGGCTGGCCACCGAAATAGAAAGCTTCTTCCGGATAACTGGCCAGCGCATCGAGCACCATCGTCGTCACCGCGCTTTCGGCATCGGTCACCACGTAGGGCAGGTCGCAGCCGTCGAGACGCCGGTCGACGAGGAACAGCGGCAGGCGCTTGCTCCACTTCAGGTAGGTTTCCGGATCGGTCGAGCAGGGATCGATGATCAGGCCATCGACCTGCCGGGCAATCAGGTGCTCGATTCCCGCGGTTTCCTGTTCGACTTCGTCATTGCTCGAGACCACCAGCAACTGATAGCCCGCCTGGTGGCAGATCGGCTCCATCGCCTGCGCCAGACTGGCATGAGCAAAGTTGGTCAATTCGGGAATGACCAGCCCAAGGGTGTTACTGCATCCGGAACGCAACGCGCGTGCCGAATGCGATGGCTGGAAGTTGTTGTCCCGCGCCGTGGACAACACACGCTCCTGGGTGGCGGCGGAGATCCGGAACTGCTCGGCACGACCGTTCAGGACCATGCTGGCGGTCGTTCGCGACACGCCCGCCATGCGGGCGATGTCGTCGATGGTAAGGCGCTTGTAGCTCGTCGTCATTCGATGATTTCAGCGTGCCACGCTCCGGGCGCGGCTTCTTGTTTGTCAGACCGTGTTGTATCCCATCGACTGCGGCAACCAGAGCACCAGATCGGGGACCAGGGTCAGCAGCAACAGGGTGAGAAGCAGAAGGATAACAAACGGCACGCTCTCCCGGATCATGCCGCGCAATGACGTCCCGGTCAGCGCGTTGAGGACGAACAGCAGCATCCCGAACGGCGGTGTCACCAGGCCGATCATCATGTTGACCACGGCGACCACGCCGAAATGCACCAGATCGACGCCCATGGCCTTGGCCGAAGGGATCAGCAAGGGCACCAGGACCAGCAGCATCGTCGAAGTGTCGAGGAAGCAACCGAGGAACAGGAAGACCACGTTGCACAACAGCAGGAACTGCACTTTGCTGAACTCGTGCGTGGTAAACCACTGGGCGACGAGATCCGGAATCTGCTCCGCGGCGATCGCGTAGTTCATGATGAACGCGCTGGCCACGATCAAGGTCACCGAGGCGCTCTGCTTGAGCGAATCGTGCAGAACGGTCCATAGCCGCTTCCAGGAGAGCGTCCGGTAGTACAGGGACAGCAGCAGCGCATGCATCGCCGCGACCGCGGCAGCCTCGGTCGGCGTAAAGACGCCGGTGTAGATGCCGCCGAGGAGGACGATCGGGATCGTCATCGGCAGGAATCCGTCGAGCACCACCTTTGGCATGTCCTTCATCGGGATGGCTTCTTCACGCGGGAAATCGCGGATGCGGGCAAGGATGTAGATGCCGACCATCAGAGACAAGGCCATCAACACGCCCGGAACCACGCCGCCGAGGAAGAGCGCCCCGACCGAGGTTCCCGACACCAGTGCGTAGATCACCATCGGGATCGACGGCGGCGCGATCGGCCCGATCGTCGCCGAGGTGGCCGTGATTGCCCCGGCGAATTCGGGGGTGAAGCGGTTCTTGTCGGTCATCATCCGCATCGAGACGAGGCCCGGCCCGGCGGCATCGGCGATGGCGCTGCCGCTCATCCCGGAGAAGATCACGCTGACCAGGACATTGACGTAGGCCAGGCCGCCGCGAAAGCGCCCGACCAGGGCGATGGCCATGGAGAACATCCGTTCGCTGATCGAACCGGCGTTCATGATGCTTGCCGCGAGGATGAACAGCGGCACGGCGAGCAGCACATAGCTGTTGTAGAGGCCGTTCAGCACCTGCTCGGCCATCAGCCCCACGTCCTGCCCCTTGGCGACGAGATAGGCCACGCCGCCGGCGAGCATGCCGAACGAGATGGGTGCCCGCAGCAGCATGGTGCCGCCCATGACCACGAGCATGATGAGGATTGCATTGCTCATTCGACAGACTCCGCGTTTTTGGGATCGTGCGGGACGGCGCCCACTTCGTCTTTCCAGTTCGGGCCGAAAAGAATCACGAGTTTTCGTATGTAAAACAGGCCGATGGCCGCCAGGAACAGGATGAAGGCGGAGAATACGTAGGCGAAGGGAATCCCCAGCACCGGCGTGTCCTCACGCATCATGAAACTCACATAGCTGTACGAGGCGGGAATCGCCCACAGGAACAGCCCGCCGATGATCAGCGAATAGGTGATACAGAAGACGCGCTTGCCTTGATCACCGAGGTGTTCATAGACGATGTCCAGCATGACGTGATCCTTTTCCTTGAGCATGAAGGCGCCCGCCCAGAACATGCTGAAAACGTAAAGGATCACGATCAGTTCATCGCTCCAGGCCAGCGGCTTGTTGAACACGAAGCGCAGGACCACCTGGAAGATGAACGTCACGAACAAGACGCCATAACTCAACGTGCCGATAAATCCGGCCACATTTTTCAACTGCTTAAGCATGATGCCCTCACTGAAAGCCGAGGCGCTCCGGCGGGGCATCGACACCCGCGCCGGAGCTGTTCAGGCACCCGTACGGGCGCCTGCCAGGGGGATTACTTCACTGCGTTGATCTTTTCCAGCAATCCCTTCGGCCAGATGTTGGCGTACTCGGACTTCAGGTACTTGTCCTGAACCACCTTGCGGAACTCGTCGACGTTGGGCTTGACGATCTTCATGCCCTTGGCCTTGAACTCGTCCACGATGGACGCCTCGTCCTTGATGCGGTTCTCGTTGTTGTATTTGGCGGCATCCTGGGCGGCGGCCTTGATCTTTTGCTGCTGCTCCGGCGTCAGGGCGTTGAACGCCTTGGTTGCATACGACAGGAAGATCGCGTCGACCAGGTGGTTGGTCATCACCACGGTCTTGCTCACTTCGAAGAACTTCGCCGCGCGTGCGCTGGGCAGCGGGTTGTCCTGACCATCGATGGTCCCGGTTTTCAGGGCCAGATAGACTTCGCCGAAAGCCAGCGGCGTCGCCGTCGCGCCGAGCGCCTCGCCGAGGAACAACCACTCCTTGCTGCCCGGCATGCGCAGCTTCACCCCCTTGAGGTCGGCCGGGGTCATCACGTTTTTGTCTTCACGCAGCATGACCTGACGGGTACCGAGGTAGGCAGTCGCCAGCGGCGTCACGTCCATCTTCTTGACCACCGGCTTGAACACTTCCTCGCCGATCGGGCCGTTGAACACCTTCTGCTGATGATCCGGGTCGCGGATGATGTAGCCGGCGGTGAAGATCGAGAACTCCGGCACCAGCTTGGAGATGTCCTGCGCTGAAATCGCGGACATTTCCAGGTTGCCGCGCGCCATCGCAGCCGGTTCGGTACCCTGCTTGAACAGCGCCGCGTTCAGGTGGATCTGGACGTCGAACTCGCCCGGAGCGGATTTCTCCAGCGAATCCTTGAACACGGTCCACATCTTGGCATGCCAGTCGTCCGGCACGGCCGGGGTCGAGATGCGGATCACCTTCTTGGCTTGCGCCATGGCTTGCGGTGCAGCAAAGCCGAGGCCGAGTGCGGCAACGGCAACCAGGGCCCTGAGTGCATTCCGGTTAACGAAACGATGCTTCATGTGAGTATCCTTCCTGTTATTGACTACCCTCTGGCAGACCGCGCCCCGCTACCCCGACCTGCAAGGAACCGCGACACCCTCCGCCCCTCTCCAACCGCGCCACTTCTCGCGCCACGGCTCGACTACGACAACAACTCCCGGCTACTGCTACTGCTTCTCGCAGTCGGACGTCCGCCCACTGCAAGAGCCTCATTCAACCAGCTTCCCGGACGGTCCGCCACTCTTCCAGGAACCGCATCAACTCTGCATGGGTCGGCATGCCGCCCTGAGCCCCGGCGCGGGTAACTGACAGCGCCCCGGCAGCACACGCCAGCCGCGCCACCTCGCCAAGACCTTCTCCCCAGAACGCGGCCAATGCCCCGTTGAAGGTATCGCCGGCGCCAGTCGTATCGACCGCTGCGACCTTGAACGAGGGCTGATGGTGCAACGCCCCGTCCGTGCCGGCAAACCAGGCGCCGTCGGCCCCCCGCGTCATCAGGACGCGGCCCGGATGCGCCGCCAGTTGATCCCGCCAGGCGTCGCAGCTTCCGGAGGAAAGAATGGCCAGTTCGTGCTCGTTGGGGGTCAGCAAGGCAACGCGTTCGCGCAGCGAGGCCGGCAATGGAATGGCCGGCGCCGGATTGAGGATCAACGGCTTGCCATGTCGCTCGGCGAGTACGGCGACCGCCTCGACGGTCTCCAGCGGAATTTCAAGCTGGGTGATGACGACATCGGCCTCCTGGAAGGCTTGCTCCGCAGCCGCCACGTCGGCGGGTGAAAGCGCGTGATTCGCTCCCGGAACCACGACGATCGAATTCTCGGCCTGGCTGACGGTAATCGCCGCCACGCCGGTCGAAGAGGCATCGTCAACGCGTAGGTAACGCACGTCGATGCCTTCGCTCTTTAGCTGAGCCGTCAACTCGCGGCCGAAGGCATCCGCCCCGACGCAGCCGATCATCGCCACTTCCGCTCCGAGGCGCCGCGCGGCCACGGCCTGATTCGCGCCCTTGCCGCCGGGGAAGGTGCGAAAGCGTTGACCAAGCAGCGTTTCTCCCGGAGCGGGGAACTTCTCCGTTTCCACCACGAGGTCCATGTTGATGCTGCCCACCACCAAAACCCTGTTCATTCGCCCACCCCTGTTCGACGTTAGCTGCGCAGTTACTAAAACGTAATCAGCAGCCGCGTAATTTATCTCAGCAGACAGCAAAATGTCTACTGATGCGATTTGATGTCAACCGGGCGAGGCCGCCAGCTATGTCGAATTAGCAGGACATATTACAGAAGCCGCAGGGGTAGCCAGATTGCGGCAGACCAATTCCGCCGGAACTTCCGAGAGGACGGCCCCCGGATCTTCGCCGGAAATCGCGCCAACCAGGCAATCGACAATGCGTTGCGACAGTTCGCCCTCGTTCTGGCGGATCGAGAAAACCGGGTTGGGCAACAGATCGAGCATTGCATGATCGTCGAAGGTGCCGATCAGGATCTCCGGCGGGATTCGTCCGCAGGTCGCCCGGATCTGTTGCAGCGCACCTTCAAGCACCAGCAGCGAGGAACACATGAATGCCCCTGGCACCGGCCGGCCGCCGTCGGTCAACGAAAACATCAGCCGCCGACCGGCGTCGACGCTGTCCTCCGCTTCAAGCAGCACCCGCCCCTCGCTTGCCACTCCGCGTTCGGTGCAGGCCGCATTGAAACCGCGAATGCGGTCCTGGATGCTCGGCGACTCGGCGTGACCGCAAAGGAACGGAAACGCTTCGCCGCTTATCTGCTGCAGCATGCGCCGGGTCATTTCCAGCCCGCCCTGGCGGTTGTTGCTGACCACGGTCGGGAATTTCCCGGAGCCGTAGTCGCGGTCGAACATGACCACCGGCGTACGTTTGCGGCTCTTCAAAAGCTGGGGGGCGACCTGCGGCTGGCACGGCGCGATGACCAGGCCATCGACACCCCGGGCGAGCAGCTTGGCCACCGCCCGGTTCTCCAGCACCGGGTCTTCATGCGAGGCCACGGTCAGCAGCAGCAGATCGCGCTTGCGACAGAGCCCTTCCAGCGCCGCCATCAGACGGGCGAAAAAGGCGTTGGACAGATCGGGCACGACGAAACCGACGGTGTCGCTGCGGTTGAGTTTCAGGCTGCGCGCCGCGTGGTTTATCAAATAGCCGTGCAGGGCGACGTAATCCTCGATCTTCTTCCGGGTCGCGGCGCTGATGCGGTAGCGCTCCGACTGGCCGTTGATCACCAGACGCACGGTGGTGACCGAGAAACCGGTCTCTCTGGAAATTTCTTCGACTGTCTTCGCCATCGCTTTCTTACTGCGTCAATCAGCCATCGACTGTCGGCGCAAGGCATCGAGAAGCTTGCCGTGAATCCCGCCGAAGCCGCCGTTGCTCATCACCAGAATATGATCGCCGGCCCGTGCTTCGCGGACGATTCCGGCCACCAGCGCGTCGAGTTCGTCGGCCACGTTCGCTTTCTCGCCCATCGGCGCCAGCGCCTCCGCCGCGTCCCAGCCGAGGTTGGCCGCATAGCAGAAGACCCGGTCGGCCTCGGCCAGGCTGGCCGGCAGCTGGGCCTTCATCACCCCGAGCTTCATCGTGTTCGAGCGCGGCTCGAGAACCGCGAGGATACGCCCCGTTCCCTCTTTCTTTCTCAGGCCGGCAAGCGTCGTTGCGATCGCCGTCGGATGATGTGCAAAATCGTCATAAACGCTCACACCGCGTTCCGTGCCACGCAACTCCATCCGCCGCTTGACGTTCTCGAAACGCGACAACGCCGTCAAACCCTGCTCCAGCGGCACCCCCACGTGGCGCGCCGCCAGCAATGCAGCGATGGCATTGGCGCGGTTGTGTTCGCCGGAAAGCGCCCACTGCGTAGTCGCCACCGTCTCGTCGCCACGCATGAGACACAAGGCGCCGGAGGCATCGTCGCCGACCATGCGCCAGCCATCCGCCACGTTGAAGCGCTCCACCGGCGTCCAGCATCCGCGCGCCAACACTCGGCAGAGACTCGCCTCGCCACCGTTCGCCACGACCAGTCCATTTCGCGGCAGGGTGCGCACCAGATGGTGGAATTGCGTCTCGATGGCGTCCAGATCGGCGAAGATATCCGCGTGATCGAATTCGAGATTGTTCAGCACCGCGGTCCGCGGCCGGTAATGCACGAACTTCGACCGCTTGTCACAGAACGCCGTGTCGTACTCGTCCGCCTCGATCACGAAAAACGGCGAATCAGGCAACTCTCCATGCAGGCGGGCGGACACACCGAAGTTCCGCGGCACGCCGCCGATCAGGAAGCCGGGGCTCAGGCCGGCGTCCTCCAGAATCCAGGCCAGCATCGACGAGGTCGTCGTCTTGCCGTGGGTGCCGGCGACGGCCAGCACCCAGCGTCCGCGCAAGACATGATCGGCGAGCCATTGCGGCCCCGACACATAAGGCAGTCCGCGATCGAGGATTTCCTCCAGCAGCGGGTTGCCGCGGGAGATGGCGTTGCCGATGACGAAGCAGTCGGGCTGCAGGTCGACCTGTTCGGCGCCGTAACCTTCGATGAGTTCGATGCCCGACGCTTCGAGTTGCGTGCTCATCGGCGGATAGACGCCGGCATCGCAGCCGGTCACGCGATGGCCGGCCGCCCGCGCCAGTTGCGCGACGCCGCCCATGAAGGTGCCGCAGACGCCGAGGATGTGAATGTGCATGCGCTGAATCCGGATAGAATGACCCGGCGACGGCCTTGGCAGCCCGCCGGGATTGAACTGATCGGCGGGATTGTACCTCCTTCACGAAACACCCTGCCTCGACCGAAGCCAACCCACGGAGCGCCGCGCGATGAACACCCACGCACCTTTCCCCCCTGCCGACTCGCCCCGGACCCGCATTGCCAGCCTCGCGGCCCGGATGATGGCCGAGGACGGCATCAGCGACTACGCCACGGCCAAGCGCAAGGCCGCCCAGCGCCTCGGGCTGCCGGAAAACAACAGCCACCTGCCGGAGGACCGTGAGGTCGAGGCCGAACTGCGCGCCTATCAACGGATCTTCCAGGAAGACGAACAAACCGAGCGCATCGCCCATCTTCGGCAAAAAGCGGTTGAAGTCATGGACATCGTGCAGCGATTCAACCCGTATCTCACCGGCTCGGTACTCGACGGCACGGCCGGACGCTACGCCGAAATCGACATCCAGTTGTTCACTGACAGCGCCAAGGATGTCGAGATCTTCCTGCTCAATTCACGCATCGACTACCAGCACAGCACGCCGCGTTCCGAGCGCGCCGAAGCGGTGCTGACGCTGGACAGCGACGATGCCACGGTCAATCTGATCGTTTATCCGCTGAACGACGAGCGGGTGACCTTCAAGAAGCGCAACGGACAGCCGCGCGCCCGGGCGCGCGTCGAGGCGGTCCGGAAGATGCTGGCAGAAGACGGCAACGCTCCGTGATGACGCGCAGTTGGACGTTGACCGCAACGGCGGCGTTGCTCCTCGCCACAACGAGCGCGGTTTTTCTGCTGATAACAATGAAGGAGTCCGAGTCGCACCGGGCTGTCGACCGCCTGTTCGCCACGACGCTCGACGACCAGCACGGCCAGCGCCAGGCGCTGGCCCAATGGCGCGGCAAGGTCCTCGTCGTCAACTTCTGGGCGACCTGGTGCCCGCCGTGCCGTGAGGAAATGCCCTATTTTTCGCGCCTCCACACCGACTACGCGGCCCGGGGCGTGCAGTTTGTCGGCATCGCGGCCGATTCCGCCGAGGCGGTCCGCGCCTTCGCTGCACGCGAACCGATCGCCTACCCGTTGCTCGTTGGCGGGCCGGGCATCATCGAGTTGAGCACCGAACTCGGAAACCGGGTCGCCGGTCTGCCGTTTACCCTGCTTCTGGACCGCCATGGGGAACCGATCGCGACGCGAACGGGTCGACTCGCAGAAGCTGAACTGGAGAATCTGCTGAATCGGCAGCTTTCCGGACATTCGGCTAAAATGCCTTAGTTTTCCAACGAATTTCGGCGATCTTGCCGGCGTTCTCGCGTACTTTTACCGCACATTGACTCCCCTTCGCGCCGACGGCCACGACCGAACGCCCCAGCCCCAAGGAGGCTCCCCAAATGGACTTGCGCAAACTCAAGAAGCTGATCGACCTCGTCGAAGAATCCGGCATCGCCGAACTCGAAGTCACCGAGGGCGAAGAAAAGGTGCGCATCGTCAAGCACACGATGATGGCCGCCGCGCCCCAGACCTACATGCTCCCGCAAGCACCGGTGGCGATGGCAGGCGCCCCCACCCACCGCGAGAAATCCTCGACCTTTGACGATGAACTGGAAGACGAAGCCGAGGACGCCGAAGGCGAGGTCCTCAAGTCGCCGATGGTCGGCACCTTCTACCGTTCATCCAGCCCGGATTCGGCACCGTTCGTCGAGGTCGGCGACACGGTCAAGGTCGGCGACACGCTGTGCATCGTCGAGGCGATGAAGCTGCTCAACGAGATCGAATCGGAGTTTGCCGGCACGATCAAGGAAATCCTGGTCGACAACGGCCAGCCGGTCGAATACGGCGAGCCCCTGTTCATCATCGGCTAGGAGACCGCCATGTTCGGCAAGATTCTCATCGCCAACCGTGGCGAAATCGCCCTGCGCATCCAGCGCGCCTGCCGCGAAATGGGCATCAAGACCGTCGTCGTGCACTCCGAGGCTGATCGCGACGCGAAATACGTCAAGCTGGCCGACGAATCGGTGTGCATCGGCCCGGCGCCGTCGAACCAGAGCTATCTCAACGTTCCGGCGATCATCTCGGCGGCCGAGGTGACCGACGCCGAGGCGATCCACCCCGGCTACGGTTTCCTCTCGGAGAACGCCGATTTCGCCGAACGCGTCGAGTCGTCGGGTTTCGTCTTCATCGGCCCGCGCCCGGAGACGATCCGGCTGATGGGCGACAAGGTGTCCGCCAAGGCCGCGATGAAGGCCGCCGGGGTACCGTGCGTCCCCGGCTCCGACGGCGCCCTGCCCGAGGACCCGAAGGAAATCCTGAAGATCGCCAAGGCGGTCGGCTACCCGGTGATCATCAAGGCTGCCGGCGGCGGCGGCGGGCGCGGCATGCGCGTGGTGCATACGGAAGCGGCGCTGCTCAACGCGGTGAACACCACCCGCACCGAAGCGCTCAGTTTCTTCGGCAACGCCAACGTCTATCTGGAAAAGTACCTGGAAAACCCGCGCCACATCGAGATCCAGGTGCTTGCCGACAGCCACCGCAACGCCATCTACCTCGGCGAGCGCGACTGCTCGATGCAGCGCCGGCACCAGAAGATCATCGAGGAAGCTCCCGCGCCGGGAATCCAGCCCCGGCAGATCACGCGCATCGGTGAACGCTGCGCCGAGGCGTGCAAGCGCATTGGCTACCGCGGCGCCGGCACCTTCGAATTCCTCTATGAAAACCGCGAGTTCTACTTCATCGAGATGAACACCCGCATCCAGGTCGAACACCCGGTCACCGAGATGATCACCGGCATCGACATCGTCCAGGAGCAGATCCGCGTCGCCGCCGGCGAGAAGCTGGGCTTACGCCAGCGCGAGGTGACTCTCCGCGGACACGCCATCGAATGCCGCATCAACGCCGAGGATCCCTACACGTTCGTGCCCTTTCCCGGCAAGATCGACCGTTACCACCCCCCCGGCGGCCCCGGCATCCGCGTCGACTCGCACATCTATCAGGGCTATACGGTGCCGCCGCATTACGACTCGATGGTCGCCAAGGTCATTGCCTATGGCGATTCGCGCGAGCAGGCCATCCGGCGCATGCGCATCGCCCTGTCGGAAATGAGCATCGACGGGATCAAGACCAATATTGCGCTGCACCAGGAACTGATGCAGGATGCCAACTTTGTTGCGGGCGGCACCAGCATCCACTATCTGGAAAAACGCCTCGCCGCGCTCAGCGAAGTCAAGAACTGAGAACAACCAAGAACGCCGATTCATGCCCTGGATTTCCGTCACCATCGAAACCGACTGCGCGCACGCCGAGCGCCTGGCCGACGCCCTGCTCGACGCCGGCGCGCTCTCCGCGAGCATCGAGGACGCCGACGCCGGCACGCCTGAAGAAACGCCGCAGTTCGGTGAACCCGGATCGATCACCACGCCCGGCTGGACGCGCTCGCGCGTAGTCGCGCTGCTCGACCCTGAAACCGACATCGACGAATTGCTCGAAGCCTGCGTCCCGCTGGCCGGACTGGAAAACCTGCCCAGTTACACCAGCGCGGCAGTAGAAGAGCAGAACTGGGTGCAGCTGACCCAGTCGCAGTTCGACCCGATCCGCGTTTCGGACCGCCTGTGGATCGTCCCCTCCTGGCACACCGCGCCCGACCCCGAGGCCATCGTCCTCGTCCTCGACCCCGGCATGGCTTTCGGCACCGGCTCGCACCCGACGACGCGGCTCTGCCTCGAATGGCTGGAACGCAACGTCACCGAGGGCGTCTCCCTGCTCGACTACGGTTGCGGCTCGGGCATCCTGGCCATCGCCGCCGCAAAGCTCGGAGCGGAGGAGGTACTCGGGGTCGACATCGACCCGCAGGCCGTGATCGCCGCCGAGCACAACGCCACGCGCAACGAGGTGAGCGCCCGCTTCGCCGATTCCGCCGCCGAAATCGAGGGGCAGTTCGACATCGTGGTCGCCAACATCCTTTCGAACCCGCTCAAGGCGCTGGCGCCGGCAATCTGCGGGCACGTTCGCGCAGGTGGCCGACTCGCCCTGTCTGGAATTCTGGCCGAGCAGACGGATGAGTTGATCGCCGCCTACGCCCCGTGGATTCCCCTCGCCGTCGCCGACAGCCGCGAGGGCTGGGTCTGCCTGGCCGGGACGAAACCGGTCTGAACGGCAATCTCATGAAAACACGCTGCCCGGAGTGCCAGACCGTCTTCCGCGTCACGCCGGAACAGCTCAAGGTGCGCGCCGGCAAGGTTCGCTGCGGCCATTGCCAGATGGTTTTCAACGCACTCGACAGCCTGCTGGAAACGCCTCTCGCGCCGGAGCCGGTGTCCACATCGGCAAGCGTTGCCCCTGTCGTTACCGACGAACCAGGTCTATCCGCCGCCCCGGCAACGGTCATCGAGACTGACGAACAAACCGAACCGCAGCAAGAGATTCCGGTCGAGCCGATTCCATTTTCTGCGGCAGACGACACGCCGTCGTCAAGCGGTTTCCGCATGGTGGAACCAACCCTTTCGCCATCGCCCGAGTTCACCGACAGCCTGATCCTGCCCCGGGACACCACCGAAATCCCGGGCTACAGCAAATGGGCAGAAGGTGCCGTCAGCACAAGTCACTTCGAACCCGAGCGCACGCGCACTCACTGGCTGTTCTCAGTAGCGGCCCTGCTGCTGGTTCTTGGCCTGGCCGGCCAGGCGGTGTTCCATTTCCGCAGCGAACTCGCCGTTGCCTTCCCGGCCGCTACGCCGCTGCTCGAAACATTCTCGGCGGCGTTCGGCAACCATCTTCCCCTCCCGCGGCACACCGATCTGGTCAGCATCGAGACGTCCGACCTGCAGACCGACGCCGCGCGCGGCAACCTGCTGGTTCTCAACGCGACACTGCGCAACCGCGCGCCATACGCGCAGGACCACCCCTCACTCGAACTCTCGCTGACCGACACGCAGGACGTGGCCATCGCCCGCCGCGTGTTCTCGCCGAAAGAGTATCTGCCACCAAAATTCGCTGCCGACAAGGCTTTTCCGGCCAACGCCGATATCCCTGTCCGCCTCTGGCTCGAGGCACGCGAGTTGAGCCCCGCCGGCTACCGGCTGTACGTTTTCTATCCCTGAATCGCCAACTTCGGCGGGAAAAGCCGGTTTCCAGGCGGTGCTATAATCGCCGCCTCTCCAACCCGCCGGTTTTCGCCATGCCCACTCTCGTCTGTGGCTCGATCGCCTACGACAACATCATGGTCTTTCACGACCGCTTCCGGAACCACATCCTGCCGGAGCAGATCCACATCCTGAACGTGGCCTTCCTGGTACCGGAAATGCGCCGCGAGTTCGGCGGCTGCGCCGGCAACATCGCCTACAACCTCAAGCTGCTGGGCGACGATCCGCTGATCATGGCCACTGTCGGTGACGATGCCGGTCCCTATCTGAACCGGCTCGATGGGCTCGGGCTGTCACGCGCCCACGTGCGCCAGCTCGACGGCTGCTTCACCGCGCAGGCCTTCATCACCACCGACCTCGACGACAACCAGATCACCGCGTTCCATCCGGGCGCGATGAGCCTGTCGCACCAGAACCAGGTTGCCGATGCGCGCAACGTGACGCTGGCCATCGTTGCCCCGGACGGACGCGACGGCATGTTGCGCCATGCGGCCGATCTGGCGGCTGCCGAGATCCCGTTCATCTTCGACCCCGGCCAGGGCATGCCGATGTTCTCCGGCGAGGAACTGCTGCACTTCCTCGACCAGGCCGACTACGCCTGTTTCAACGACTACGAGGCCAAGCTGCTCTGCGACCGCACCGGACTGCCGCTCGAACAACTCGCCGGACGGCTGGAGGCATTGATCGTCACGCGCGGCAGCGAGGGGTCGTACATCTACGCCAAGGGACAGCGCATCGACATTCTCTGCGTCACGGCCAAGGAAGTCGTTGACCCGACCGGCTGCGGCGACGCCTACCGCGCCGGCCTGCTCTACGGCATCGCCAAGGGGTGGGGATGGGAGAAAACCGGGCAACTCGCCGCCGTCATGGGTGCGCTCAAGGCCAGCTGCCGCGGCGGGCAGAACCACCAGCCGAGCCGCAACGACATCGCCGCCTGCTTCGCCAACGCCTTCGGCAAGATGCCCTGGTAAGCGGCCGGGAGTTCCCCGCCGCCAGATCAGGATGAGCGCCCCGTCGCCGACACCGTACCTGCTGCGCTTACTGCGCTGCGTGCGGCTGGCGTTGCACCTGCTCTGGCTGGGATTCGGTGCCGCCGTCATCTACCCGCGTGTTCCGCCGGAACGGCAACTGGCGCTGCGCCAGCGCTGGTCGCACCAGATCCTGGCCATCCTCGGCATCCGCCTCGACGCCGAGGCGACCGACGCCGCGCCCGGCTGCCTGATCGTCGCCAATCACATCTCCTGGCTGGACATCTTCGCCATCAACGCACTGCGCCCGTCGGCCTTCATTTCCAAGGAGGAAGTTCGTCACTGGCCGTTCATCGGCTGGCTGGCGGCGCGCAACGACACGGTTTTCCTCAACCGCGGCAGCCGCCGGCATGCGCGCGCGATCAACGAGGAGATCGATGCCCGGCTGAACACCGGCCGCGACGTCGCGATTTTCCCGGAAGGGCGTACCACGGACGGGCGGCACATGCTGGAATTTCACGCGGCGTTGCTGCAGCCGGCGATCGAGACCGGGCGGCCTTTGTTGCCCATCGCCATCGCCTACCTCGACGCCAACGGGGCACCGACCTCCGCACCGTCGTTCGCCACCACATCGCTGCCTCAGTGTTTTTCCGCGATCCTGGCCTGCCGTACCCTGACCGCACGGCTGACTCCGCTGCCGATCATCGCCACCGCCGATCGTTCGCGGCGCGAGGTGTCGTGCCAGGCCCACGCGGCCATCGCTACCAGGCTCGGGTTTCCTCCGGCGCGCAAGGCACCTGAAACACCACCCGATCTTCCAGCCTGACTGCCGTCAGCGGTCCGCCCCACAGGCAGCCGGAATCGAGGGCCAGCAGATTCGGTGTTATCTTCAAACCCAACGCTGACCAGTGGCCGGTCACCAGCGTCGTCTCCGCGCTGCGCCGTCCGGGCACGTCGAACCATGGCACGCAACCGGGCGGAGCCTTCTCGACCTCGCCCTTGACGTGCATGTCCATGACGCCGTCGGGCGTACAGAAACGCATCCGCGTCATCGCATTGACAATGACCCGCAGACGCGGCCAGCCGGCGAGATCGTCACGCCAGGCCACCGGCTCGTTGCCCCACAGGTTCGCCAGGAAATCGTGCCAGTCGCGACCGGTCAGCGCCGACTCGACTTCACGCGCCAACTGCCGTGCCTGGACCACCGACCATTGCGGCAGCAGGCCGGCATGCACCAGACAGAAGCCGTTCTCGACATGACACAGGGGCTGTTGGCGCAGCCAGGCGAGCAGTTCATCGCGGTCCGCGGCGTCGAGGACATCGTCGAAGGTATCGCCCTTGCTGCGCTTGCCGAATCCCTCGGCCGCCATTACCAGCGACAGGTCGTGGTTGCCGAGCACCGTCACCGCGGCTTCGCCAAGATCGCGGACGAAGCGCAGCGTCTCCAGCGAGCGCGGGCCACGATTGACCAGATCACCAACCAGCCAGAGGCGGTCACGCGCCGGATCGAAGTTGCAGCGATCGAGCAGACGCGAGAAAGCGTCGAAGCAGCCCTGGATATCGCCGATCGCGTAGGTCGCCATGCTATTGCTCCTGCCCGTGACCGCTCACATGACAGCTTAGTTGTGGAGAGTATTCAGGCACGAAGCTGTGCAGGCGCAGCTTCAGATCACTGTTGGTTGCCGGTACGGGTTCGCGCAGCCAGTCGTCGAGACCGCGCATCCAGTGGGCATCCGGGGCGGCTTCGGCTAGCGCGACGCGCAGCTTGGAATGCGGTGTCGGCAAGGTCTGTTCGCTGTCGGTGAGCAATTCCTCGTAGAGTTTCTCGCCCGGGCGCAGGCCGGTGTATTCGATGCGGATCTCGTTCTCCGAAAAGCCGGACAGCCGGATCATGTCGCGCGCCAGATCGGCGATGCGCACCGGCTCGCCCATTTCCAGAACGAAGATCTCGCCGCCCTGCCCCATCAATCCAGCCTGCAGAACCAGTTGCGCGGCCTCGGGAATGAGCATGAAGTAGCGGATGATCTCGGGGTGGGTGACCGTCACCGGGCCGCCGCGCGCGATCTGCTCGCGGAAGGTCGGAATCACCGAGCCGTTGCTGCCAAGCACGTTGCCGAAACGCACGGTGACGAAACGCGTGCCGTCTTCCTTCTGCAAGCCGGCCAGCACCCGCTCGGCGAGACGCTTGGTGGCACCCATCACGTTGGTCGGATTCACCGCCTTGTCGGTCGACACCAGGACGAACTTCTCCGCCCCGTGGCGCTGCGCCGCTTCTGCCACACGCTTCGACCCGACCACGTTGTTGCGCACCGCCTGCCAGGCATTCTCGCCCTCCATCAGGGGCACGTGCTTGTAGGCCGCCGCATGGAACACGACGGCGGGGCGATAGCTGGCGAAGAGGCGGTCGATCCAGGCGACATCCTTGACGTCGCCGACGACGAACGTACAGTGCGCCTCGGGATGCAGGCGCAGGAACTCCTGCTCCATCTGGTAGAGGGCGAACTCGGAGATATCGAGCAGGATCAGCAGCCCCGGGTTGAATTGCAGGAGCTGGCGCGCCAGTTCCGAACCGATCGACCCGCCGGCGCCGGTCACCAGCACGACCCTTCCCTCCAGCCAGGAATGCAGGCCGGCGTTGTCGAGTTCCACCGGTTCGCGCCCGAGCAGATCCTCGAGTTGCACCTGCCGTACCGCGGAGACGGCGACCCGGCCGGTCAGCATGTCGTCCAGACTCGGCACGGTCATCACCGCCAGCCCGGCCTGCACGGCCAGTTCCATGGCATGGCGCCGCTTCCGCGACGAGGCTTCCGGCATGGCCACGATCGCCCGCTTCACCGCGAGCTTCTCGGCCCATGCGGCGAGATCCGCGTTCGGCCCGAGGATCTTCACCCCCTGCAGTTCATGGCCGATGCGCCGGACATCCTCGCTGAGCAGGCCGACGACGCACCAGTCAGGCGAGTGCGCCAGTTCTCGCAGCAGACGATCGGCGGCGTCGCCCGAGCCGATCACCAGAACCGGCTCGCCCTCCAGAACCACACGCCCGTACAGCGCGCGATCACGCCACGCCCGGTAGGCAAAGCGACTCCCGCCCATGACCAGCACCAACAGGATCGGATGCAGCACCAGGACGGAACGCGGAATCCCCGGCTGACGGAGCATGAACAGCAGCGCCGCGGCGACGACCGATGCAGTGGCGACAGCGAGAATGATCCGGCGCAGATCCATCACGCTGGCATAGCGCCAGATTCCGCGATACAGGCCAAAAATCCAGCACGCGGGCACGTAGACGACGAAGACCGGAAGCAAGGCCTGCAACGCGCCTTCCCAATACACCCCCGGTATATCCAGGTTGAAACGCAGCCAGTAGGCGGCAAACCAGCAGACGACCACGGCCACCAGGTCGTGCGCCACGGCCAGCGAGCGCTTGGCCACAAAATGAGGGGTCATCGGAATCCTGCTTTTCGGAAGTGTTGCGTCATGCCGCGCATTTTACGTTAGTCACCGGGCATTTCGCCGCTGGCATGTCAATGCGAGACGCCGTCGCGCCGTAACACTTTCAACGCCGTCCGGGCAATGATCAGGCAATCAAAAACCAGCGAGCGACGCCGCAGGTATTCGACATCGAGCGCGACCTTCTGCGGGATCGGCAACTCGTCGCGGCCGTTGATCTGAGCCCAGCCGGTCAGGCCGGGCACCAGTTCGTGCACGCCGTGGCGCGTGCGCAATTCGATCAGATCATCCTGGTTGAACAGCGCCGGACGCGGGCCGACGAAGCTCATGTCGCCCTTGAGAATGCTCCACAACTGCGGCAGTTCGTCAAGGCTGGTCCGACGCAGGAACGAGCCGACCGGCGTCAGGTGGCTGGCGGGATCGCCGAGCAGGTGTGTCGCCACTGCCGGCGTGCCGATGCGCATGCTGCGGAACTTCGGCATCCGGAAGATGCGGTTATGCCGCCCGACCCGGTCCGACCAGTAGAGCGCCGGCCCCGGCGAGGTCAGGCGCACCAGCAGGAACACCAGCACGATCGGGACCAACAGCACCGACGTGGCAACGAGCGCCAGCAGCAGGTCCATCAGCCGTTTCAGGAAATCAGACATTCATCGCTCCACGGTCGCCCTCAAGCCATCCGCCACCGAACAGGGGGGCTCCCAGCCCAGTTCACGCCTTATTTTCTTGTCATCGACGCGCAGCGAACCGAGCAGACGCTCCATCTGCGCGCCACGACCGAGCAGCCGGGCGCCAGCGCGCAACAGCACCGGCGGGCAGGGCCACAGCCGCGCCGGAAACCCCATGGCATCGCCGAGCCGGCGCAACAGACCTGGCGTGGACAAATCCTCTCCGTCGCTGACCAGATAGGTCTGCCCCGCAACAGCGGAATGCGTCGCACAACACAACAACGCATCGACGAGATTGCCGAGATAGACGAGGCTGCGCCGGTTATCCACCGACGCCAGCGGCAACGGCACCCCACGCCGGAGCACCCCGAGCATCGATGCGAAATTGCCTTTCACGCCCGGGCCATAAACCAGCGGCGGACGGACCACCACGACCTCGAGGCCCGTTTCCGCGGCGATCCGGTGCAAGGCCTGTTCGGCCTCCCATTTCGATACGCCATAGGCATCGATCGGCGCCGGCGCATCGGACTCGGAATAGCACCGATCCCCTTCGGTCGCCTCGCCATTGACCTTGATCGAGCTGACGAACAACAGACGTCGAACCCCGTGCTCGGCCGCCTGGCGTGCCAGATGAGCCGTCGCCGCCACATTCACTTTCCGGAATTCCGCCAGCGGATCCTGCGCATTTTCGCGCATGACATGTACCCGCGCCGCCAGGTGGATCACCGTCGTTATGCCACGCAGGGCTTCCGCCCAATCGGTTGCCTCCGATATCTCGTCAATCCGCGTAATCGCACAGCCCCGGGGAACCCGCACCGAACCGCCCTCGCGTGCAGTGGCGCGCACGGACAGGCCACGGCGGAGCATTTCAACACAGAGCGCACGACCGACGAAGCCCGACGCACCGGTGACCAGGATAGCGCCTGCAGATGGAAGCGGATCGGTCGGAGTAGGCGAAGAATTGGCCATGCGCGCAAGGAGTGACTGACAGGATGTCCGGAAAAATCGCCAGCGTATAATGCGCGCTTTCCCGAGGGCGCTTATTTTACCTGCCGATGCGCATCCTGTTGGTCAAAACCTCGTCGCTGGGCGATGTCATCCATAACCTGCCGGTGGCCAGCGACCTGCGCCGGCAATTCCCCGACGCGGTCATCGACTGGTGCGTCGAAGAGTCCTTTGCCGAGATTCCGCGCTTGCACCCGGCGATCGCCGAGGTCATTCCCGTGGCCATCCGGCGCTGGCGGAAAAAGCTCTTCTCCCGGCAAACCTGGCGCGAAATCGGCGCGTCCCGCAAAAGGCTCGCCGCAACGCATTACGATGCGGTTCTCGACACGCAGGGGTTGATCAAGAGCGGCCTCGTCACCTTCTGCGCCCGTGGTCGCTGCTACGGCTACGCGGCCGAGGTGGCGCGCGAACCGCTGGCGTCCTGGTTCTACGACAAGACCTTCGTCATCCCGCCGAACGCGCACGCGGTCGAGCGCAACCGCTGGCTGAGTGCCGCCGCCTTCGACTACCCGGTCGGCCTGCCGCTCGACTACGGCATCGTCGCCCCTGAATTGACCTTCCCCTGGCTCACCGCACCGCGTCACGCCGCTTTGCTCACGGCAACCAGCCGGGACGACAAGCTGTGGGAAGAAGAGCGCTGGATCGCCGTGGCCCGGCAGTTAATCGAGCGTGGCCTGACGCCGATCCTTCCGTTCGGCAGTCCGGTCGAACGACAGCGCGCCGAGCGTATCGCCGCCAGCGCGCCCGGCGCCATCGTCCCGCCCTCGCTCAGCTTGCGCGAACTCGCCGCCGTGATCGGCCACGCGGAACTGGCCATCGGTGTTGATACCGGCCTCGTGCATCTCGCGGCGGCCCTCGGCGTACCGACGATCGCCCTCTACACGGCCACCGACCCCGCGCTGACCGGTGTCCTCGGCACCCGCAATTTCCGCAACCTCGGCGCCCCCGGCCAATCACCCGCCGGCGCCGATGTCATGACTGCCGTGAATCAGGAACTGCGACAATGATCCGCTTCGTCTATTCCCTGCTGTTCTACCTCGCCCAACCGCTCGTCTGGCTGCGCCTCGCCTGGCGGGCGCGCAAGCAACCGGAATACCTGCAGAACATCGGCGAGCGCTACGGCTTCCATGCGACCCAGCCGAGCACGCCGCTGCTCTGGCTACACGCCGTTTCGGTCGGCGAAACGCGGGCCGCCGAACCACTGATCAAGGCGCTGCTCGCCGATTACCCCGACCATTCGCTGCTGCTCACGCACATGACGCCGACCGGACGCGCCGTCGGGGCGGAACTCATCGGCAAGTACGGACCGCGCCTGATCCAGGCCTACCTGCCATACGACCTGCCGGACGCCTGCGCACGCTTCCTCGCGCATTTCCGCCCGCGCATCGGACTGCTGATGGAAACCGAGATCTGGCCGAACCTGATCGCGTCGGCGCGTTCGCGCGACATCCCCATGCTGCTGGTCAATGCCCGCCTGTCCGCGAAGTCGCAACGCGGCTACCAGCGTTTCCTGCCGCTCATCCGGCCCGCGCTCAAGGCGCTTTCGGCGGTCGCGGCGCAAACGGTCGCCGATGGCGAGCGGCTGCAGACGATCGGCGCCAGCGAGGTGCGCATCAGCGGCAACCTGAAATTCGACGTCACGCCGGCACCGGAAAAGCTGGCCTTGGGTGGCGAGTGGCGGCAAGGCTTCGACGGCCGCCCGGTCTGGCTCGCCGCCAGCACGCGCGAAGGCGAAGAGCCCTACATCCTCGACGCCTTCGCCCGCCTTAACCAACCCGGTCTGCTTCTCCTGCTGGTGCCCCGCCATCCGCAACGATTCAACGAAGTCGCGGCGATGATCGAAGAGCGCAAGCTCGCGTACTGCCGGCGCAGCGAAGGAAAGTTTCCCACTCCCGAAACACGCGTCTGGCTCGGCGACAGCATGGGCGAAATGCCGGCCTACTTCGCCGCGGCGGACATCGCCCTGATCGGCGGCACCTTGCTGCCGTTCGGCGGGCAGAACCTGATCGAAGCCGCCGCCTGCGGCTGCCCGGTCATCGTCGGGCCGCATACCTACAATTTCGCCCAGGCAACCGAAGACGCCCTGGCCTGCGGCGCGGCACTTCGTGTCGAAGATGTTGACGACGCGGCAGCCACCGTACAGCGGTTATTGGGAAATTCGGGAGAGCTGGCGGCAATGCGCGCGGCCGCCACGGAATTCAGCCAGGCCCACCGTGGCGCGACGGCGAGAACCATGGCGCTGGTCAAGGAATTTACGGCACCTCGAAAAGCGGTTTGATCTGTTCCAGATCGGCCTCGCTCAGCGCACCGACCGAGGCCTTCAACTTGAGTTGTGCGAGCAGCGTGTCGAAACGCGCCTTGGCCAGATCACGCGTCGTGACATAAACCTGCTGCTCGGCGTTGAGCACGTCGATGCTGATGCGCACGCCGACCTCGTAGCCGAGCTTGTTCGAGTCCAGCGCGCTTTTGCTCGAAACCAGCGCCGCGTTGAGCGCCCTTACCTGGGCCAGCCCGTTCACCACTCCGAGATAGGCCTGTTTTGCCGCGAGCGACGACGCGCGCCGGGCATTCTCCAGGGACGCCGCGGCCGCATTGCGATTGGCCGCCGCTTCCCGCGTCCGCGAGTTGACCGCCCCGCCCTGATAGAGGGGAATGGTCAATTGCAGGCCGATATTGCGTACGTCCGTTTCCAGCCGGTTGCTGCTGGCGGGTGTCGTCGTGTTGGTGCCATAGTTGGCCACCGCGTCGAGCGTCGGATAGTGCCCCGCGCGCTGACGCTCCACTTCGCGACTGGCCACTTCCACGGCGGCCTGCTGAGCCTGGACGGAGAAACTGTCATTCTCGGCCGCCTCGACCCACTTTTCCATGCTCGCCGGCTGCGGCGGCTGCAATGTCGCCTCGGCTCGCAGCCGGCTGAGCGAGCCGACGTCCTTGCCGACGATCACGCGCAACGCATACTGCTTGACCTGAAGATCGTTCTCCCCGGCCAGCTCCTGCGCGCTGGCAAGGTCATAGCGCGACTGCGCCTCATGGGTGTCGGTGATCGTCGCCGTGCCGACCTCGAAATTCTTCTTCGCCTGTTCCAGTTGCAAGGCGATCGAGCGCTTGGCGGCGCGCACCGCCTTCAGGTTTTCTTCAGCGTAAAGAACATCGAAATACGCCTGGGCGACGCGCAGGATCAGATCCTGCGACGCTTGCGCGAAGTTCGCCTCGGCCTGCGCGACCTGCCAGTGCGACTGGTCGTACTGCACGATGTTCTGCCAGCGGAACAAGGGCTGGGTCAGATTGAGGTTCCAGCCGTTGGAGTTGAAATCGCGCGACCACCCCGAAAGATTCTTCGGGTCGTATTCGTTCGCGTTCCACACGCTGTTCGCCGAGGCACCGATCGTCGGCAGCAATCCAGCCAGGCCTTGCGGCAGCTTCTCCCGCCCCGCCTCGACCGTTGCACGGGCGGCGGCGTACTGCGCATCATTGACCAGCGCCTCGCGATAGACCTGCAACAGATCAGCGGCGGCCACCGAGCCGCCAGACAACAAACCCAACAGCCCCCCGGCAATGATGCTGCGGCGCACGCCCAGACGTCGCGGGAGCATGGAGAAACTCTCCGTCAGCCTAGAAAACGAACTTTTCCGGACGCGGCGCGTTGACCAGCGGCGCCACGACAGTCTCGAACAGATTGACCGTGCTGAAGGCGTTCTCGTCGGTACGCTTGACCAGTTGCGCTTCCATCGTCGGACCTTCGCCGACGATTGCCACCAGTCGCCCCCCCACCTTCAACTGGCGCAACAACGACTCGGGCAACACCGGCACCGAGGCGGAGACAACGATGACGTCATACGGCGCATAGAGACCCCAGCCACACGCCGCATCACCCAGATCGACGCTGACATTGGCCACGTCGGCTTTCTGGAGGTTCGCGCGCGCGAGGTCGACCAGTTCCGGATCGATCTCGACGGAATAAACGAACTCGGCCTTGGCGGCCAGCAGCGCGGCCATGTAGCCGCTGCCCGTGCCGATCTCCAGTACCTTGTCGGAATTCTTCACGGCCAGTTCCTGCAGCAAGCGGGCTTCGACCCGCGGCGCCAACATGGTTTGCCCGGACAGGGCATTGGCCTTCAGGGGGATCTCCACATCGGCAAACGCCAGATCACGATGCTCGGCCGGCACGAAATCCTCGCGCTTCACCACCGACAACAACGCCAGAACACCCGGATCAAGCACCTCCCAGGTCCGGATCTGCTGCTGGATCATGTTGAAACGCGCTTTTTCGGTATTCATCGCCACGGCTGCCATTACATTCCCCGCTGGAAAGATTCGTCAGAACGAATCGCTAGTCATTGAAAACAATTGAAGATTATACCTTGCGCAGAATGCGTGGCGCGCATTGCTTCGACACCGCGGCCGCGCAGAAAAAACGCTGCCCGCAGGCAGCGTTTTTTCTGGAAGCGCCGTCAGACGCCGAAGCCGGTCTATACGGCCGTCGCGGCGATCCGCCTGCGCTGCAGGAAGACGATCACCCCGAGCAGAGCCAGGGTCGGCACGTAAAACCACTCCTTTGCCGGGTTGCCGGTTTCCTTTTCCAGCGCGGTGATCTTGTACCCCTGTTCGACACCGGCCTTTTCCGCCTTGCTGCCGAATTTCACCTGCATGATGTCGAACTGGTCGCCCGACGGGATGAGCCGCAAGCCGAAGCGTTCGAGCCGCTGACGCGCCGCGCCGGTGTCACCGAGTTCCAGCAGCACGCCGCGCTTGACGTCCCGACCGTTCATGTCGACGCCCTCCAGCCACACGCGCAGATAGCCATTCTTCGGCGCCTGCTCGACCACCTGCATCATCTGCGCGGCCGGAACCTTCTCGTACGGCGGGAAATAGTCGTCCATGAAGAAGCCCGGGCGGAACAACGCGAAGGCGATGAACAACAGCCCGACGGTTTCGTACCAGCGGCTACGCGTCAGGAAATAGTGCTGCGACGCCGCGACGAAGATGAGGTTGGCCACGATCGCCGAGACGATGGTGATCAGCAGGTGGAACACGGAATCGATGCCGATCAGCAACAGCTGGGTGTTGTAGATGAACATGAACGGCAGGATCGCCGTGCGGATGCTGTACCAGAACGCTGTGAAGCCCGTCTTCATCGGATCGGCTTTCGCGATTCCGGCCCCGGCGTAGGCCGCCAGACCTACCGGCGGCGTCACGTCGGCCATGATGCCGAAATAGAAGACGAACAGATGCACGGCGATCAGCGGCACGATCAGGCCCGCCTGCGATCCGAGTTCGACGACCACAGGCGCCATCAGCGTGGACACGATGATGTAGTTGGCCGTCGTCGGCATGCCCATCCCGAGGATCAGCGACGCAACGGCGACCAGCATCAGCATCGCCAGCAGGTTGCCGCCGGAAATCGCCTCGACCAGTTCGGTCAGCACCAGGCCGATGCCGGTCAGCGTCACCGTGCCGACAATGATGCCGGCGGTCGCGGTGGCGATACCGACGCCGATCATGTTGCGCGCGCCGGTTTCCAGCCCGGAGTGCAGATCGCAGAGCCCCTCGCGGAGTGCACCGCCCACGTCACCCTTGCCACGGAACAACGCGCTGAGCGGACGTTGTGTCACGAGGATGACCATCAGGAACATGATCGCCCAGAACGCCGACAAGGCCGGGGAAAGCTCCTCGACCATCAGGTTCCAGATCAGCGCGACGACCGGCAGCAGGAAATGCAGGCCGCTCTTGATCGTCGGCCCGGGATCAGGCAGCGAATCGATCGGCGCATTCGGGTCATCCATGTGAAGTTCGGGATAGCCCGCTTCGTACTTGAGCAAGCCGACATAGGCCACCATCATCAGCGCGCTGATGATGTACATCGAAGCGCCACCAGCCACGGTCTTGATCCAGCCGAGCCCGAAATAGACGGCGTTGGCCAGCAAAATGATGCCACCGGTAACCAGGACAAAATTGATCAAACGTTGCTTGAGTGGCGGCACGTGGGTACGCGGAATGCCATGGATGTTGGCCTTGCACGCTTCCAGATGCACGATGTAGAACAACGCGATGTACGAAATGATCGCCGGCAGGGCCGCATGCTTGATGATCTGCACGTACGGAAGACCGACGTACTCGACCATCAGGAACGCTGCGGCGCCCATCACCGGCGGCATGATCTGGCCGTTGACCGAGGCGGCCGTCTCGAAGGAGGCCGCCTTGTGCGCCGCATAGCCGACGCGCTTCATCAGGGGAATGGTGAAGGTGCCGGTCGTCACCACGTTGGCGATGGAACTTCCTGAAATAACGCCGGTTAAAGCTGACGAGATCACCGCCGCCTTGGCCGGGCCGCCGCGCAGGTGCCCGAGCAGGGACAGCGCCGACTTGATGAAGTAGTTCCCCGCACCCGCCTTGTCGAGCAAGGCGCCGAACAGCACGAACAGGAAAATGAAGCCCGACGAGACCCCCAGCGCCACACCGAAGACCCCTTCCGTGGACAACCACAGGTGCGACATCCCCTTGGCGAACGAGGCCCCCTTGTGGGCGATCAGATCCGGCATGTGCTGGCCGAGGAAGATGTAGCTGATGAAGACCACGACCAGGATCGCCATCGGCGAGCCGACTGCACGGCGGGTCACCTCCACCAGCATGAGCAGGCCGACGGCAGCCACTGCCAGATCGAGCCCGATCGGCTGTCCGGGACGCGCCGACAGGTCCTTGTAGAAAATGAACAAATAGGCCGCGCAAAACGCCGCGACGATCGCCAGGATCCAGTCCTGGACCGGAATGTATTTCCGCGGCGAACTCTTCAGCGGCGGGAACAGCAGGTAACCGAGGAACATCGCGAAAGCCAGGTGAATGGCGCGCGATTCGGTATCGTTGAGAACGAAGATTCCGAGCGAGAATGGGAGCGGCGAAGCGATCCAGAGCTGGAACAGCGACCACGCCAGTGCCGCGTACATCACGACCTTGGCGGCCAGTCCGCTGGGTTTGCGGCCGCCGGTATCGGCCTCTTCGACGAGCCGCTGGATCTGCTCATCGGTCATTCCCGGATGGTTGGGGGTGGGTTGATTCACACAAAGCTCCCTGGGGATAAATGCCTCAAAACGCAAGACGGCTCCCGCAGGGGAGCCGTCCGATCTTCAGCAGGTAGTGCTCACCTGCCGGCCGGGATTACATCCAGCCTTTTTCCTTGTAGTACTTGACAGCGCCGTTATGCAGCGGCGCGGAAAGACCACTCTTGACCATGTCCTTCGGATCGAGGTTGGCGAAAGCCGGGTGCAGCTTCTTGAATTCCTCGAAGTTGTCGAACACCGCCTTGACCATCGCGTACACAACGTCGTCAGGCACCTTTGCCGAGGACACGAAGCTGGCCATCACGCCGAAGGTCTTGGCCGCATCGGGGTTGGCCGGATAGGTACCGCCCGGAATCGTCACATGAGCGAAGTAAGGAAGATCCTTGACCAGCTTGTCAACCGCGGGGCCGGAAACCGACACCAGCTTCGCACCACAGGTCGTGGTCGGGTCCTGGATGTTCGCCGCCGGGCTGCCGACAACGTAGGCGAAACCGTCGATCTTGTTGTCACACAGCGCCGCGCCGTGCTCGTCCGGCTTCAGCTCGGAGGTGAGCGAGAAATCGCTGGTCTTCATGCCCAGGGTATCCATCAGCTTCATGACCGTGTCACGCGTTCCCGAGCCCGGGTTGCCGACGTTGAAGCGCTTGCCCTTGAAGTCCTCGAACTTGGTGACGCCGGATTCCTTGCGCGCAACCACGGTCAGGGCTTCCGGATACACGGCGAAAACCGCGCGCAGGTCGGCATGTGCACCACCGTCCTTGAACTGGGCCAGGCCCTTGACCGCGTTGTACTGAACGTCCGACTGGGCCACGCCGAAATCGAGTTCGCCGGCCTTGATGGTGTTCACGTTGTATACCGAACCGCCGGTGCTTTCCACCGAGCAGCGGATGCCGTGCTTGGCGCGTTCCTTGTTCATCAGACGGCAGATGGCACCGCCCGCCGCGTAGTAGACACCGGTCACGCCGCCGGTGCCGATCGTCACGAATTTCTGCTGAGCCACCGCGGCCGGGCTGAGCAAGGTCGAACCAAGCGCCAGGGCAGCTGCGATTAGGGTAAGTTTTTTCATTCTTGATACCTCCAGAAATGTGGCTGTGACCCCGCGAAAGGGCCGGTTGAAATGAATGACCCGCTTGTTGTTGGTTTCCGGAAATGCACGTATCAACATCGGCGATTTTTCCGGGCAAAGCAAGCGGGAGATTAGCGCAAAAACCACTTCAATGCCGCTTTCTCGACGATTCGTGTGTAAAACCGCAAGAAATAGGCAAAAAGCCATACACCGTGCCTACTCTAGCAGATTGCATGCCACCAAAAAACACTTTTTGGTCAGGCCACCTAACAGCATGTTTTTTCGGGAAGAACATCGACGCCGGAAAATCGGGGCCGAACGCGATGCACCCTGGTGGTGCGAAAAACCCGGCCCGGACGCCCTTTTGGCGCACTCGGAACCCTGCGCAGCCATGCTAGAGTCCCGCCCTGATCAGTAGCCGCAGAAAGGTACAAGCACCGTGGTCACGCCAACCGTGCACGACGCCATCCAAGCCATCGAATCCTGCTCCCGTCGCGACCCCGGCGGACGCGGCCTGGCGGCGCATGCCCCGCCCGGCACGCTCTACCCGGCGGCACAGGCGCTTCTCGCGAGCGAACGCGTCGTCGTCGTCACCGGTTTCTGCATCCGCGCCGCGCTGGCCGGTGAGACCGACGGCCCGCCCGGCGCGCTGGACATTGCCGATGCATTGTTGCAACTCGGCAAGCACGTCGTGCTGGTCACCGACGAGTACAGCGAGCCACTGCTCGCCGCCGGTACTGCCGTCTCTGGAATCGACGCGCCGATCATCCGGATCGACCTGCCCCAGGACAGCGCGGACCGCACCATCGATGAACTGCTCGGCGAGTTCGCGCCAACACACGTGCTCGCCATCGAGCGGCCGGGCAATGCCGCCGACGGACACCGCTACTCGATGCGTGGCGAGATGCTCGACGACCTGATTCCCGGCGCAGACCGCTTGCTGGACCCGCCCGAACCCCGGAACTTCACGACCCTGGCCGTCGGCGACGGCGGCAACGAACTCGGACTGGGTAACTTGCGCGCGCAACTGGGCGGCCAGATCAATCACGGCGAACTCATCTTCAGCGCGACCGCGGCGGACCACGTCGTGCCGGCGGGCATCTCGAACTGGGGTGGTTACGCGCTGGCCGGGGCGCTCTCCCTGCTCTCGGGCAAACCTTTGCTCCGTTCCCCCGCACATGAACACCGCGTTGTCGAAGCGATGGTCGCTGCCGGTGCGGTCGATGGTTGCACGCGGCAGCGGACACTGTCAGTTGACGGCCTTCCCTGGGACGACTACGCCAGCACGCTCCAGGACATTTTCCGTCACGCTCGCGGCCAGCAGGCCTAAGGCACCGCCCCGGCGGTCGATTTCACCGACCGCCTCGCCCGAATCGGCAATCAGGCGCACGCGGTGCCCTTCGAGGCGCAAAGTGGACAGATGTGCGCCATCGACGGGGATGAAACGTTCAAGGGTCAGCCGACGCGCATCGAAAACCGACACGCCGTTGTAGCCGAGCACCCACAACCTGCCGCCGGCCTCATCAAGCTGCATGTCACGCACGCGCGCGTGACTTCCGCTGCGCGATTGCGCAAAGGCTACCGGCGAACCATTGCCAAGATAATAGGAACGGACCAGGCTCGTACGCTCGTCGGCGACAAAAAGAAGCCGCTGACCGGACCATTCCACGAGCGATTGCCGCGGCACCTGCGCCTCGACAGGCAGGCACCCGGCCAGCATCAGCATCGACGCCACCACCAGAAGTCCACGCAAACCGGTTCGTTGGGCCATCACGATCTCCTTCACCTTCGATTGACATAACCAGAACAATACCGGACACTTTTTGCATTTCAAATGTACAGTTTTCAAACAACGGAGGATGCTGTACCGGTCCGACGACCGATACAGCACTGGTCTTCCGGAAACACGGGAGGAATCATGCAACTGAGCCTGAACAGCGCATCCAGCCTGCCACTGATCGACCAGATCGTCAGCGGCGCGCGCGCCTTGATCGACGATCGCGTGCTGCGTCCCGGCATGCGCGTGCCGCCGATCCGCAGCTTTGCCGAAGCGCACGGCATCAGCCGGTTCACCGTCGTCGAGGCCTACGACCGACTGGTCGCCCTGGGCTACCTGCAGTCGCGGCGCGGCGCGGGGTTTTTCGTCGCGCCGCGCCAGGAACCGGCGCCGGTGTCCGCGCGCGGCGACGAACAGGAGCGCGCCTTCGACAATACCGGCGTGCTGTACCAATGCCTCGACCATACCAGCGAGCACGTCAAGGTCGGGGCCGGCTGGCTGCCGTCGGAATGGCTCGACGAGGACGGCGTGCGGCGCAACATCCGCGCGCTGTCACGGCGGGCCGATGCGCGCGTGGTCGACTACGGCACCTCGCGCGGCTACCGGCCGCTGCGCGACCAGTTGCAGATCAAGCTCGGCGACCTCGGCATCGCCGCTGCCCCGAAGCAGATCGTCCTGGCCCAGGGCGCCACGCAAGCGCTCGACATCGTGTTCCGTTACCTGGTCAAACCCGGCGACTGTGTTTTCGTCGACGATCCCGGCTACTGGAACCTGTTCTCGATGCTGCGCCTGCAGGGGATCAACCTGATCGGCGTGCCGCGCACCCAGGACGGACCGGATACCGCCGCGCTGGAAGCCCTGCTGGCCCAACACCAGCCCAAGGTCTTCTTCACCCATTCCGTGCTGCACAACCCGACTGCCTGCAACCTGACCCCGGCCACGGCTTTCCGCATCCTGCAACTCGCCGAAAAGCACAACTTCCTGGTGGTCGAAGACGACACCTATGCCGATTTTCACCCTGGAAACGCCACGCGACTGGCGCAACTCGACCAGCTGCGCCGGGTGATCTACGTCGGCAGCTTCTCGAAGACACTCTCGGCCAACCTGCGCGTCGGCTTTCTCGCCTGCGACGTCGACCTTGCCGCCAAGCTGACCGACGTCAAGATCATCACCTGCGTCGCCACCTCGGAATTCGCCGAACGCCTCGTTTACCTGATGCTCATCGAAGGCCACTACCGCAAGTTCCTGGAGCGGATTCAGGGCCGCCTCGCCGACGCCACCGCCCGCACCCTGCGCCTGCTGGAGAAATCGGGGCTCAACGTCTACGCCGAACCCAAGGGCGGCATGTTCGTCTGGGCCGAGGCACCCGGGGTCGGCGACTCGGCGCAACTCGCGACGCGGGCCGCGCAGGAAGGGGTCATGCTCGCGCCCGGCAACATCTTCCGGCCGCAGATGCAGCCCTCGCCCTGGCTGCGTTTCAACGTCGCTTACGCGCTCGATTCGCGTCTCGAACGCTTCCTTGGCGACGCGCTGCGTTAGTCCGCGTGCTATCGTGAAACGTCACCCCGCCCTTCCGGAGAAACCATGACACACCTCTTCGAACCGCTCGTCCTGCGCGACCTCACCCTGCGCAACCGTATCGGCATTCCCGCCATGTGCCAGTATTCAGCGACCGACGGTCTGGCCAACGACTGGCATTTCGTGCATTACGGCACGCGCGCCGTCGGCGGCGCCGGCCTGATCATCGGCGAAGCGACCGCCGTCGCGCCCGAGGGGCGCATCAGCCCGAGCGATCTCGGCCTGTGGAACGACGCGCAGATCGAGCCGCTGGCGCGCATCGTGCGCTTTGCCGACGAACAGGGCTGTCCGATGGCAATCCAGCTGGCGCATGCGGGACGGAAAGCCAGCGTGCGACGCGGCTGGGAAGCGCAGACACCGCTTGCCCCGAACGACGGCGGCTGGCCGGTAGTCGGCCCGTCACCGCTCGCCTTCTCCGGACAGCACGCCACACCGCACGAACTCGACGCCGACGGCATCGGCACGATCATCAAGCAATTCGTCGCCGCCGCGCAGCGCGCCCATGCCGCTGGCTACTCCGCCGTCGAGATCCACGCCGCGCACGGCTACCTGCTGCACGAATTCCTCTCGCCGCTGGCCAACACGCGTTCCGATGGCTACGGCGGCAGCTTCGCCAACCGCACGCGCCTGGTCATCGAGGTCGTCGACGCGGTTCGCGCCGTCTGGCCGGAGCGTCTGCCGTTGCTGGTACGAGTCTCGGCGACCGATTGGGTCGAAGGTGGCTGGAATGCCGACGAGACCGTGGAACTCAGCCGGATACTCAAGACGCACGGCGTCGACCTGATCAACGTCTCCACGGCCGGCCTGACACCCGACGCGAAGATCCCGGTCGGCCCCGGGTTCCAGACGGAGTTCGCGGAAAAGGTGCGGCGCGAAGCCGGGATTCTGACGGCGGCAGTCGGCCTGATCACCTCGCCCGCCCAAGCCGATCACATCGTCCGCAGCGGTCAGGCGGACATGGTCCTGCTCGGCCGCGAAATCCTGCGCAATCCCTACTGGCCGCTGACCGCCGCGCACGAACTCGGCCACATCGCTGCCTGGCCGCCGCAGTACCTGCGTTCGGCACCGGCAGGATCAGTCAGTCGATAACTCTCCGCTAAACCGCGCCGCGCGTCTCGACGTACAACGCGTACAGCGAGTGACTGGCGGCCATGAACAGGCGGTTGCGCTTGGCACCGCCGAAGCACAGGTTGGCGCAGCGCTCCGGCAGGTGAATGTGCGCCAACGGGCGGCCTGACGGGTCGTAAACCATCACCCCGTCCAGCGCCGCGGGGTCAGCATCGAGCGCGCCGTTGCTGCCGAAACCGCACCACAGGTTGCCATCGACGTCGGCCTTGATGCCGTCGAACGCTCCCGGTCCGTTGGCGTCGACGAACGGACGCCGGCGCCCGAGGCGCTTGCCGTCCTTGCCGACTGAATAGGCCCAGATCCTGCGGAACGGCGTGGCGCGTGATTCGACGACGTAGAGCGTCCGCTCGTCGGGCGAGAAGCACAGGCCATTGGGCCCGGCCATTTCGTCGATCACCCGCGTGACCTTGCCGCTCTGCGCGTCGATGCGATAGACGCCCTGCGGCAATTCCGGCTCCGCCTTTTCGCCCTCCCATTCGCCGGAGATGCCGAACACTGGATCGGTGAACCAGATCGAGCCATCCGCCGCGCAGATGATATCGTTCGGCGAATTGAAGCGCTTGCCGTCGAAACGGTCGGCCAGCACGGTCACCGCCCCGTCGTACTCGGTGCGCGTGATGCGCCGGGAGAGGTGTTCGCAGGCGATCAGCCGCCCCTGGCGGTCGCGCGTCAGCCCGTTGGAGTGGTTTGACGGCTGGCGAAAAACGGAAAGGCCGCCAGTCGTTTCATCCCAGCGCAGGATGCGGTTGTTGGGAATGTCGCTGAAGAGCAGGTAGCGCCCATCGCCGAACCACACCGGACCTTCGGCCCAACGCAGACCGGAGCCGAGTTGTTCGACCGAAGCGCTGAAGATCCGGTAGCGCAGAAAGGCCGGATCGAGCACCTCGACGGCCGGGTCGGGGTAACGCGAGTTCCCCGGGTAAGCGACATGCAGCGGCGAATTGTCCATCAACGTTTCTCCTTTCGCCGCATGGTAAATCAGGTCACCGGTGCCGGGTTGAACACCGCCAGCGAATTGAACAATCCCCACTGGTCGGCCCAGGTTTTCTTGCGGCCGCTGGCGACGTCGAGGATCAGGCGGAAGATCTCCCAGCCGACCTCCTCGATGGTCGCCTCGCCGGTGGCGATGGTGCCGGCATCGACTTCCATCAGGTCCTGCCAGCGCGCAGCAAGGTCACGGCGCGTGGCAACCTTGATCACCGGCGCGGCTTCCAATCCGTACGGCGTGCCGCGACCGGTGGTGAATACCTGGAGGGTCATCCCCGAAGCCAGTTGCTGCGTGCCGCAAACGAAATCGCTGGCCGGCGTGGCGGCGTAGGTCAGCCCCTTCCTGCGGATTTTTTCGCCCGGGGCGATCACGTCCACGATGGCGCTGGTGCCGGATTTGGCGATCGAACCCATCGCCTTTTCGACGATGTTGGCCAAGCCGCCCTTCTTGTTGCCGGGCGTAGTGTTGGCGGCGCGGTTGGTTTCGCCGCGATCGAGGTAGTCGTCGTACCAGGCCATTTCACGCAGCAAGGCCTTGCCCACCTCTTCGTTAGCGCAACGCGGAGTGAGTAGATGGATGGCATCGCGCACTTCGGTCACTTCCGAGAACATCACCGCGGCGCCGGCGCGCACCAGCAGATCGGCGGCATAGCCGACAGCGGGGTTGGCCGTCACGCCGGAAAAGGCGTCGCTGCCGCCGCACTGCAGGCCGACGATCAGGTCGGACGCGGGACAAGTCTCGCGCTGGCGCTGGTTGAGGCGGGCGAGATGCACCTCGGCCTGTTTCATGATCGCCTCGACCATCGACTGGAAGCCGGTGAATTTCTCGTCCTGCAGGCAGACGACGTCGTCGCTGACCACCTTGATGGGGATGCCGCCCTCGTTGAGCAGACGCTCCGGCGGCAGCTTCTCGCAGCCGAGACTGATGACGAAGACCTCGTTGCCGAAGTTCGGGTTGAGCGCCAGGTTGTGCAGGGTGCGGATCGGCACGACGGCGGCCGGCGCGTTGATCGCCACGCCGCAGCCATAAATATGATTGAGGCCGACGATGCCGTCGACGTTCGGGTACTTCGGCAACACTTCGGCCTTGAGGCGCTTGACCACGTAATCGACCACGCCGGCGACGCACTGCACGGTCTGGGTAATCGCCAGCAGGTTCTTGGTACCGACGGTGCCGTCGGCGTTGCGGTAGCCCTCGAAGGTAAAGCCTTCCAGCGGCGGCAGCGGCGCCGGCACCTTCGTCGCCAGCGGCAAGGTTTCCAGCGGCGGCGCGTCCGGCAGGCGCACCAGCGATTCCTCGATCCAGCTGCCTTGCGGAATCCGCTTCATCGCGTAACCGATCACTTCGCCATAACGCAGGATCGGCGCCTCCAGCGCGATCTCGACGAGCGCGACCTTGTGTCCTTGCGGAACGTGTTCGCGCAGCGTCAGCCCGTCGTTGAAAACCGTCCCGGCGGGCAGTCCGCCGGAATTGACGACGATGGCGACGTTGTCGGTCGGATGGACCTTGATGGTCAGCGGCTTGAGAGGTTGGTTCATACGATCCGGCTCCGTGGTTCGATTACAGCATTTCAAGCGGCGTGGCCCGACGCGGCGGCGGAAACAGCCGGTCGAGTTCGGCGATGGTTTCCGCATCCAGTGGACACTGCAACGCGGCGAAATTCTCTTCGAGATGCGCGCGCATCGAGGCCTTGGGAATGGCGATCAGCTGATCGCTCTGCAACAGCCAGGCCAACGCCAGTTGCGCCGGCGTCGCGCCGTGCTTCACCGCCAGTGCGCGCAGACCGGGATGCCGCAGTAGGCGCGCCTGTTCGATCGGCGAATAGGCCATCAGCGGGATGCCCTGCTCCTCGCACCACGGCCGCAGATCCCATTCGATGCCGCGCCGCGAGAGGTTGTAGAGCACCTGGTTCACCGCCACCTCCCCGCCGCCGGGCTGGTCGACAAGTTCCGCCATGTCGGCCGGATCGAGGTTGCTGACGCCCCAGTGGCGAATCTTGCCCAGGGCCTGCAACGTTTCGAAGCCTTCGATGGTTTCGTCGAGCGGCACACTGCCGCGCCAGTGCAGCAAATAGAGATCGAGGCAATCGACACCCAGACGTTTCAGACTGCGCTCACAAGCCGCCGCCGTACCCTTGCGGCTGGCGTTATGCGGATAGACCTTGCTGACCAGAAAAACTTCATCGCGCCGCCCCTTGATCGCCTCACCGACCAGCTGCTCGGAAGCACCTTCCCCATACATCTCGGCGGTGTCGATCAAGGTCATGCCCAGATCTATGCCGCGCTGCAGCGTGGCGATCTCCTCGGCGCGCGAGGAACGGTTCTCCCCGATCATCCATGTGCCCATTCCCAGGGCGGGAACGGTCTCGCCCGAGGGCAATCTGACTTGTTTCATCGCGTGTCACACCATAAAAATGAAAAAGGCCGGGGTCGCACCCCGGCCGGTCTGCTGCGGTCAGGCTTCGATTTCCACGACCGCCCTTCGCTTCGCGGACTTGGCGCGCTGCGCCTGATAAATGTGCCAGAACACCGATGCTGCCGACAACATGAGGAACGCCCCGGAAATCGGCGACGTCAGGAAGCCCGTGAAATCGCCATCGGAGAGTTGCAGGCCTCGGCGCAGGTTGGTCTCCGCCATCGGCCCGAGGATGAAGCCGATGATGAACGGTGGTTGCGGAATACCGGCTTTGACGAAGCCGTAGCCGATCATGCCGAACAGCAGGATGGTCCAGATGTCGAAGATGCGGTTGCCGAGACCGAACGCACCGACGACACACAGCACCAGGATGATCGGCAGCAGGATGTGCTTGGGCACGGCGAGCAGCTTGACGAAGATGCGCAAGCCGTAGAACTCGCAGACCAGCATCATGATCGTCGACAGGATCAGTGCCGCGAAGATCGTGTAGACCAGGACGCCTTGCGTGGTGAACAGCAACGGTCCGGGCTGGATGCCGTGGATCATGAACCCGCCGAGCATCACCGCCGTCACCGCGTCCCCCGGAATGCCCAGGGTCAGCAGCGGAATCAGCGCGCCGCCGATGCAGGCGTTGTTCGCCGCTTCCGAGGCAACGACGCCGTCGATGACCCCGGTACCAAACTTCTCCGGATACTTCGAACGCTTCTTGGCAACGATGTACGAGACGATGTTCGACGTTCCGGCGCCGATCCCCGGCAGGATGCCGATGCCGATGCCGATCAGGGACGAACGGAGGCCGTTCCACAACTGGCCAACGAATTCCTGCATCGAGAAGCCGAAGCCCTTGATGCTCTTCATGCTGACCTTGCCGATTGTTGCCGCCTTTTCGTGCTTGACGTTCTCGGCGACCTTGATGACCTCCGAGATGGCGAACAAACCGATCAGCACGGTGAGGATTTCGAAGCCGCCATTCAGTTGCGTCTGCCCGAAGGTGAAGCGGGTGATGGCGTCAACCGGCGCAATGCCGACCGTCGAGAAGGCGAAGCCGATCACGCCCGAAAGCAGCCCTTTGACCATTGACCCGGACGCCAGCGTGATGATCAGCGTCAGCGAGAAGATGGCGATGGCGAAATACTCGTGCGGCCCGAAGCTCAACGCGATCTTGGCCAGCGTCGGGGCGATGAAGATCAGGGCGATGATACTGAGCACGGTGCCGAGGAAGGAAAAGACGATGCCGACGCCGAGCGCCTTGGCTCCTTCACCTTTTTCCATCAACGGCCCGCCATCGAAGGTCGTGGCCACCGACGACGGGGTCCCCGGAATCTTCAGCAGGATGGCCGAAATCAGTGCGCCCGAGGTGCCGCCGACGAACAACGCGACGAGCAGCGAAATGCCCGCCCCCGCGCCGAGGCTGTAGGTAACCGGCAGGAAAAGCGCCACCGCCATGGTTGAGGTCAGGCCTGGAACGGCGCCGAAGATGATGCCGACGACGGTGCCGAAAAAGACGAGGCCGAAAATCTCGAAGGTGAAAACAGCCTCGATACCTTGTTGGAAGAGGGATAGCATCGCCGGCTCCTAGAAGTCGAACGGCCCGACCGGCAGCATCATGTCGAACAAGTACCGGAAGGTGAGATAGATGAACGCCGAGGCAATAACCGCGATCACCGAATAGAAGACGTAATTGACCTTCTTGTCGTGCGGCGTCAGAACAGTGAACTGCGCGACCAGATAAAGCACGGTCATCAGCGGAAAGCCAACAAAGTCCAGAAGTGCAACGTAACCCAGGATCAACCCGATGGTCTTGCCGACCGTGCCGTAGTCAACGTCGTCGCCCTTGCCCGTAGCCGGCTTGGGCTGGAAATTCTTGGCGGCGCGCAGTTGCAGCACGCCCAGAATGCACATGAGGCTGCTCAGTACGTAAGGCACGAACGTTGCGTCGACATGTACGTCAGGCCGCTCGGGCACTTTCAACTGACTGGTTAGAACCATGTAAATGATCCCGGCAACGAGAATGACCATCCCGAGGACATACTCGCGTTTCTTTGCGTCACCCATGATTGATCCCTGAATGATGAGTTGTACGCCTGGAGGCGACGGCACACGGCCGTCACCTCCGGGTCAGGTTTGATCTACCTGCCGCTTACTTTTTCTGGCGGAGCAGATCCTTGTACTGCATGAGGTCGTCACGCACCTGGTTCAGATGCTCGTTGGCTTCCTTGGTGTGATAGAACGAGATGGGCTGTTTGAAGCCATCTTCCAGCGCCTTGGCATAAGCCGGATCCTTGGTGATCTGCTGCCCGATGTCGGCGATTTTCTTTATGATCGCCGGATTCGTTCCCTTCGGGAAGGCGATGATGTACGGCTTCTCCATGTCGAACTTGAGGCCCTGTTCGCTGAAGGTCTTGATGTCGCCGAGCAACTGGTTCCGCTCCTTGCTGTATTGCGCCGTCATCGCCATGTCGCCGGTTGCGGCATAATCCTTGACCGGACCGAACGAGATCGAGGCCAGATCGATGCGCCCGCCCAGTAGCGAAGTAATCTTGTCCGAGGCCGAACCGACATCGACGAACTTCAGCTGGATCCCGGCTTGTTTGGCGAACATCAGGCCTTGCAGATGCGAGAAGCCGCCCATTTCCGTCCCGTAGATCACGCTATTCGGCGCAGCCTTGGCCTTGGTCACGACATCCTGAACGTTCTTGAAGCCGGATTTCTTCCCGGCGACCAGGACAACGCCCTTGTCCACTGCCGGGATGCAGGCAATGTCCATCTTGGCGTCGAATTTGTAATCGATCAGCCCTGAAACTTCGTTGACGATCAACTGCCCGGTATGACCAAAGAAGACTGTGTTGCCATCCGGTGCCGCGCCCTGAACCTGGGACATGGCGATCGTGCCGCCACCGCCATTGACGTTGGTGACGACCATCGGCTTGCCCGTGATCTTTTCGAAGTAACGGGCGAACTGCCGCGCGTTGAAGTCGGTGTCGCCGCCGGCGCCGGCCGGGACGATGACCTGTACCGGCTTGGTCGGCCACTTCACGTCGGCCTGGGCGAAAGCGCCGGTCGATGCGGCGACAGCCGCGGCCATCAGGGTCAATCCAAATACTTTTTTCATGTTCAAACCTCCTCGTTGAAAAAACTGCTCCCTTGAAACTTCTACTGCCTGCTCCCCGCTTGAAACTCCTTGTGAATCGCTGAATCCTTGCTACCTCGTCATTCCGGCGAAGGCCGGAATCCAGAAAATCCGACGAACTGGACCCCGGCCTTCGCCGGGGTGACGGATTCGTCAGCGTTTCCTTTGCTTATTCCGCCTTCTGCCCGATCTCGAAGTTGGCCATCAGCTCCAGGGCACGCACCATCCCGGAGTGATCCCAAGCAGCGCCGCCGTGCGCCGCGCAGCTGTTGAACAGCTCCTGGCAGGTGGCGGTGTTGGGCAGCGACAGGCCGAGCTTGCGCGCAACGCCGAGCGCCAGGTTGAGGTCCTTCTGGTGCAGCTCGATGCGGAAACCGGGGTTGAAGGTGCGCTTGATCATGCGCTCGCCGTGCAGTTCGAGAATGCGCGACGAGGCGAAACCGCCCATCAGCGCCTGCCGTACCTTGGCCGGATCGGCGCCGGCCTTGGAAGCAAACAGCAGGGCTTCGCCGACGGCTTCGATGGTCAGGGCGACGATCATCTGGTTGGCGACCTTGGCGGTCTGCCCGTCGCCGTTGCCGCCGACGAGGGTGATGTTCTTGCCCATCAGGTCGAACAGCGGCTTGACGGTATTGAAGGTTTCTTCCTTGCCGCCAACCATGATCGAGAGGGTGGCGGCGGCGGCGCCGACCTGGCCACCGGAGACCGGGGCGTCGAGGTATTCGCAGCCGAGGGCGTTGATCTTTTTGGCGAACTCCTTGGTCTCGACCGGCGAGATGGAGCTCATGTCGACGACGATCTTGCCGGCCGACAGGCCTTCGGCGATGCCGTTCGGGTCGAACAGGGCGGCAGCGACGTGCGGGGTGTCGGGGACCATGGTGATGATGATGTCGGCGTTCTGGGCGACTTCCTTGCCTGAGGCACAGGCCTTGCCGCCTGCCTGCACGAGCGATTCAGGAATGCTCGGGATGCTGAACAGGAACACCTCGTGCCCGCCCTTGATCAGGTGCTCGGCCATCGGCGTGCCCATGATGCCCAGTCCTACGAATCCAATCTTGCTCATCTGTTTTCTCCTGTTGCGTTCAATTGATCATGCAGGACATGGCGCCTGCGGTTACAGATACTTGTCGCGCAACCCCTGGGAGGCGCTGCGGAACACACCGAGGTCGCTGCCGACGGCGACGAAGGTGACACCCATCTCCAGATAGCGGCGCGCATCGGCCTCCACCGGCGCAAGAATGCCGGAGGGTTTGCCATGCGCCTTGGCACTGGCAATGATCTTTTGCATGGCGTCCTGGACTTCGGGATGCAGCGGATTGCCCAGGTAGCCGTAGCCGGCGGCCAGATCCGACGGGCCGATGAACACGCAGTCGACGCCATCCACGGCGCAGATTTCATCGATCGCGGCAACCGCCTTGCGGCTTTCGATCTGCACGATCACGGCGATGTTGTCGTTGATCACCTTCATGTAGTCAGCAACCGTGCCGTAGCGGTTGCTGCGGTGCCCGACCGACACGCCGCGCACGCCCTGAGGCGGATAGCGAGTGGCCGCGACGGCGCGGCGCGCGTCGTCCGCCGATTCGACGAACGGAACGAGAAAATTGTAGAACCCGGCGTCGAGCAGGCGCTTGATGATCACCATGTCGTTCCAAGGCGGGCGCACGACCGGCGCGCTGCCGCTGTCCTTCAGCGCCATCAGCTGCGGGATGAAGGAGAGCACGTCGTTCGGTGCGTGCTCGCCGTCGAGCAGCAGCCAGTCGAAGCCGGCAAGACCCATGATTTCCGTGGTAATCGGGCTGCCCAGCGAGCACCAGCAACCGATCAGTTTCTTGCCGGCAACCAGATCCTTGCGGAAGCGGTTCGGAAAGGCGTCATAAGGTGGTTTTTCGTTCATGATCTTGTCCTCTCAACGCACCAGGCACGGGCGCTTGTTGTCGAATTTCCAGCCGGGGATCAGGAACTGCATGGCGACCGCGTCGTCGCGCGCGCCGAGCCCCATGGCCTGGTATGCCTGATGCGCCTTTTCCACTTCGGCCATGTCGATCTCCAGACCCAGGCCGGGCTTGTTCGGGACACGGATCAGGCCGTCGCGGATCAGGTACGGATCCTTGGTCAGGCGCTGCCCGTCCTGCCAGATCCAGTGCGTGTCGATGGCGGTGACCTTGCCCGGCGCCGCAGCGCCGACGTGGGTGAACATCGCCAGCGAGATGTCGAAGTGGTTGTTCGAGTGCGAGCCCCAGGTCAGGCCGAACATGTCGCACAACTGCGCGACACGCACCGAGCCCTGCATCGTCCAGAAGTGCGGGTCGGCGAGCGGGATGTCGACCGACTGCAACTGGATCGAATGCGCCATCTGCCGCCAGTCGGTGGCGATCATGTTGGTCGCCGTCGGCAGGCCGGTGGCACGACGGAACTCGGCCATCACTTCGCGGCCGGAGAAGCCGGCTTCAGCGCCGGTCGGGTCTTCGGCGTAGGCCAGGATGCCGTGTTTGTCGCGGCACAGGCGGACGGCTTCGGCCAGCGACCAGGCACCGTTCGGGTCGAGCGTGATGCGCGCCTGCGGGAAGCGTTCGTGCAAGGCGATGATCGCTTCCATTTCCGCGTCGCCGGACATGACGCCGCCCTTCAGCTTGAAGTCGTTGAAGCCGTAGAGCTGATGCGTCGCTTCGGCGAAGCGGACGATCGCTTCGGGCGTCAGCGCCTCCTCGTTGCGCAGGCGGTACCACTCATGTTCCGCGTTCTCTTCGCTGCGGTAGTTGAGGTTGGTCTTCTTGCGATCGCCGACGTAGAACAGGTAACCGAGGATCTCGACGGCGTCACGCTGCATGCCTTCGCCGAGCAGCGCGGCGACCGGGACGTTCATGAACTGGCCGAGCAGGTCGAGGAAGGCCGATTCGACAGCGGTCACGGCGTGGATCGTCGTGCGCAGGTCGAAGGTCTGCAGGCCTCGGCCACCGGCATCACGGTCGGCAAAGGCGGTGCGCATCGAGTTCAGGACGCTGTTGTAATCACCGAGCGTCTTGCCGACGATCAGCGGGCGCGCGTCCTCGATGGTCTGGCGGATCTTCTCGCCGCCCGGCACTTCGCCGAGACCGGTGTTGCCCGCGCTGTCCTTCAGGATCACGATGTTGCGGGTGAAGTACGGGCCGTGCCCGCCGCTCAGGTTCAGCTCGAAGCTGTCCTGGCCGGCGACAGGAATCACCTGCAGATCGGTAACGACCGGGGCACCACTCACTTTTTGCTGCGTTGTATTCAACGCTGTATTCAAAATCGCCTCCGCTGAAATCGTTGTCGCGTTTGAAAGTGGCTGGACTTACTTGCGGCCGATGCTCGGCTGCTTGGGGTCGTACTTCCAGCCCGGGATGATGTACTGCATCGCCATCGCGTCGTCGCGTGCGCCGGCACCGACCTTCTTGTACAGTTCGTTGGCCTGGTAGATCCGGTCCATGTCCGGCTCGATGCCGAGGCCGGGCTTCTCCGGCACCTGCACCAGGCCGTCGACGATGCGCAGCGGCTCCTTGGTCAGGCGCTCCTGCCCTTCCTGCCAGATCCAGTGCGTGTCGATCGCGGTGATCTCGCCCGGCGCGGCAGCCGCGGCGTGGGTGAACATGGCGAGCGAGACGTCGAAGTGGTTGTTCGAATGCGAGCCCCACGTCAGCCCGAACTCGTCGCACATCTGCGCCACGCGCACCGAGCCCTGCATCGTCCAGAAGTGCGGATCGGCCAGCGGGATGTCGACCGAGTCGAGCTTCAGGGAATGGTTGAGCTGGCGCCAGTCGGTGGCGACCATGTTGGTCGCCGTCGGAATGCCGGTGGCGCGCTTGAATTCGGCCATGATCTCGCGTCCCGAGTAGCCGGCTTCCGGCCCGCACGGGTCTTCGGCGTAGGCCATGATGTGGCCCTTGCCCTTGCACGCCTCGATCGCCTCGGCCAGCGACCAGGCGCCGTTCGGGTCGAGCGTGACGCGCGACTGCGGGAAGCGTTTCTTGATCGCCGTGATCGCCTCGACTTCGTCGGCAGCGCTCATCACCCCGCCCTTCAGCTTGAAGTCGGAAAAGCCGTAGTGCTCGACCGACGCCTCGGCGAGGCACACCAGCGATTCGGCGGTCAAGGCCACTTCATGGCGCATCCGGTACCAGTCGCTCTTCGCCTCGCGGTTGGCGAGGTAGGGAAGATCGGTCCGCGTCCGGTCGCCGATATAGAAGAGGTAGCTCAGCATGCGCACCGCATCGCGCTGCTTGCCGGCGCCGAGCAGTTCGCACACCGGCACGCCGAGGTACTGGCCGAGCAGGTCGAGCAACGCAGCTTCGACGGCGGTGATCACGTTGTCCATGCGCAGGTTGATCTCGTGCGGCTGCTTCAGCACCTTCGCTTCTGACTCCGAGGTCACCTGATGCAGAGTCGCCTGGTGCGCCGCCTTGCCGCTGACGAAAGAACGGCGGATGGCGTTGAGGATGTTGTTGTACAGCCCGACCGACTTGCCGATGACCAGCTCCCGAGAGCGATCAAGGGCCTGACGGATGCCTTCTCCGCCCGGCACCTCGCCGATACCGCTCCGCCCGGCGCTGTCCTTCAGCACCACGATGTTGCGCGTGAAGAACGGCCCATGCGCGCCGCACAGGTTCAACAGCATGCTGTCCTGCCCGGCCACCGGGATCACCAGCATTTCCGTAACGACCGGCGTATCGCCGCCGACTTGACTTGCCGCCATCCGAATCTCCTGAGTTGCTCCTGACCACTGTTTTGTATTTGTGCCGATTGCCGTCTTTCGCGGCGTGCCGGTTCTTGCTATTCTTGTTTTTATCGTACGTCGTCGTACGACTGACAACGAAGTATAATCAGACGCGTTTTTTTTGCAACAGGCAATTTCAACTTTTTTTTCATCGACGCCATGAACTCGACCCCAGCCCCGGTGTTACCGCGCAGGCGCAATGTGAGCCTCGCCCAGGAAGTCATGAACGACCTGATGGAAAAGATCCGCAACGGCATCTACCAGCCGGGCGAGAAATTGCCCACCGAACCCGAGGTAATGGCTGAACAGGGCGTCAGCCGCACCGTCGTGCGCGAAGCCATCTCCCGGCTGCAAGCCGCCGGACTGGTTGAAACCCGGCACGGCGTCGGCACCTTCGTCCTGCCTGCCACCAGCCAACCGGTACCGCCGCTCGACTTCTCGACCGTGGTCACCATCCGCGACGTGCTGGAAATGCTCGAATTGCGCATCAGCCTGGAAACCGAAGCCGCCGGCCTGGCCGCCGTCCGGCGCACCGAGGAGCAGTTGGAGCGAATGCGCCATGCCGTCGCCGCCTTCGAGGAGGGCGTCGCCCGGGGTGAAAAATCGGTCGAGGCCGACTATCAGTTCCACCTGCAGATCGCCCTGGCCACACACAACAAGTACTTCGAGGATTTCTACCGCCACCTTGGCACCTCGACGATCCCGCGCACCCGCCTCGACACTTCGCGCTTTTCGCCGGAACCGGGACAGAGTTACCTGATCCGGACCAACCGCGAGCACGAGAACATCCTCGACGCCATCGCCCGCCAGGATCCGCAGGCCGCCAGCGCGGCGATGCGCATGCACCTGACCAACAGCCGCGAACGACTCAAGCGCGCGAGCGAGTTGGCGAACAAGGAGTAAGGCGACGCCAGTCGTCGTATGACTCAACCAGCACTGATCTTTACGGAGGCGCCGAAATAGCCTTCGCCGGGGCGACGGGGCCTTCGAACACTCGCCGTGGGCGGCGCAAAAACACCGAACGGAATTTGATGCACCAAACGGTGGCCACTCGATCGGTTTTCAGGTTGCCCTCTGCGTCGTCGAGCAGCGCAGGGCGCAACGGGAAAAGGGGCGAGGACTGTCTGAGGGCCTACGGCGCGAGTTCCACAGCCCCCCGTTGCGGCCGAGCAGCGCAGAGCACCCGGCAACGCCGGGCGACACAGCGGGCGCGCCTTCTTCTTGGGTACTTCTTCTTGGCAAGACAAGAAGAAGTACCTCGCCTGCAGGCGAAACCCGGCGCTTCAGTCCGCTACCACGCTATCTCGTGCTGCTTTGGAGACGGATGCGTTGATCTTCGCCTGAACCGCTGGGTTCCGCGCCTGACGCGCGGGTAGCTTTTTCTTGTTTCGCCAAGAAAAAGCTACCAAAAAGAAGGCGACCCCGGGTTACGCGGTCGGCTTCGCCGACTCCCCTGCGCTACTCAGCAAGCCGGGCGGCTGCGCGACTCGGGCCTGCGGCCCTCAAACAGTGCTCGCCGACGGCCCCCGGCCCGCTTCCGTTGCTCGGCGCTGCACAAGGGGATATTCAAAACCATCTGAGCACGCACGCCATCGCATCAAACACCGCTCGGTTTTCCTGTTGCCCTCTGCGTCGTCGAGCAGCGCAGGGCGCAACGGGAAAAAGGGCGAGGACTGTCTGAGGGCCAACGGCCCGAGTTCCGCAGCCCCCCGTTGCGAACGAGCAGCGCAGAGAACCCGGCAACGCCGGGCGACGCAGCGGGCGCGCCTTCTTTTTGGGTACTTCTTCTTGGCAAGACAAGAAGAAGTGCCTCGCCGGTCAGCGGCGAAAACCAGCGTATCAGAAACCTCCCACGCCTGAGGTCACAACCAGCCGAAAGCAATAGCGCGCCCCCTGAAACGGGAAAAGATATACGCCGCCAGACGCAGGCATTACAATTCGCACTCTTGAAATGGAACGCAGGTCCACAATGGCGAAGAAAGCTCCCGCAAAAACCCCGAACGTCCCGCTGGTCAGCGCCGCGGTCCGCGTTCTCGCGGTGCTGGAAAAGCTGTCGCAGCAGCGGACCATTGGCCTGGAAGAACTCTCACGCGAGATCAAGCTGGCCAAGCCAACGGTATATCGCTTCCTGCTGACGCTTCAGGAACTCGGCTATGCCCGCCGGGCGGACAACGATCGCTGGGCGATCACGCTGCGGATGTTCAACGTCGGTTCGCGCGCACTCGACCATCTCGACCTGCACGCCGCCGCCCGCCCGGTCGCCGAGGAGCTTTCCGACGAACTCGGCGAGACCGTCCACATGGGCGTGCTCGACGGCGATTCGGCGGTCTATGTGCTGAAGATCGAGTCCAAGTACCAGATCCGCATGTACTCCCGCGTCGGCCGTCGCATGCCTTTGTACTGCACGGCGATCGGCAAGATCCTGCTCGCCTACATGAGCGACGAGGAGCGCGAAGCGGCGCTGACCGGCGTCAAACTCACCGCCTTTACCAAGAACACCATTACCTCGCGCGCAGCACTCGACGCCGAGTTCGCGCAGATCCGCAAACAGGGTTACGCCCTCGACGACGAAGAGCGCGAGGAAGGTCTGCATTGCATCGGCGCACCGATCTTCGACTTCACCGGTGCCGTCGTTGCCACCCTCTCCGTCTCCTGGCCAGGTTTCCGCTACGAACGCGGCGAAGAATCCGAGAAGATCGGCAAGGTCAAGGACGCCGCCGCACGCATCTCCACCATCCTCGGCCACGAACCGCAGAAGTGACCTCGGCCGTCTCCGGCGGAGTTTTCGCCCAGCAATACCATGCAAAACAGACAGTCGCTTAACCCGTTGGACTCTACGGCTGACGATCTACCTCACAGTCTGCTGACTTCGTTCTCGTACTGGCGCGCTTAACTATCGCATCCAGCGACATCCATCGCCCGCGCCGTGGGGTTTCTCTTGCTAAAGTGGGCTGACTGCTTGTTCCGTCGAAAAAGAGCACAGGAATGCATTTTTGCCGGTTGTCCTCGTTGTCGTTGCTTTCGTCGTCAGATGTAGTGCGGGATCTAATCTCAGCATGTAATAACACTTCTCCATGCCGAACCAGTGTCTGCAAGCGTGAAACGTCCCACGGGTAGCCGTGATACTGCTGTCCATCGGGTTCCACCAGCACGGGCTCAAAAAAGAACAAGCGCCTAAGCTTTCCGGTCTTCAGATCGAGTTCCTGCACTGTATAGTCAATCCCATCGGAGTATCCCCACGCAGAAATTATCGTCGGCACAGTGGATTGTCCCAATTTCTGAAACCACCGGTACGCATGGTCGCTTGAATAGATCTGCGCACTACTTATCACTCGGCCACTCGATGCGATCCACCACTCCACGCCGCCCGCATCAGATTGCTGCTCAGCGTTGTGCTTCGATGACGGCTTTTCGAATGCAATGAAATCGTCCTGCCCGTCGCCTGTAAAATCAATACATGCCACCGATGCAAACGGCTTGAATCGGCCACGAAATTCAGAGGGGAGTTCGCAAGGGACGGGAACCATCCAGGATTGGCTACGATCCTGCCTGCCTTCCGGTAGTTCGAACTCAGTGCGGCCCTTTTCTGACGCACCGGTACTCCCGACAACAGCCAACAGGCATCCCAACACCAAGGGGAACGTCTTCATAGCACGTTGATCCCCGGCACCTTGAGGCCGATCCCGCTCCGGCCCAGGGTTCGCAAATGTTCGGGCGGCCGCGAGTCATAGATACGCACACTCAGCGGAACGAACCCGTACACCGCCTTGGGACTGAGTCGCCCACCTAGCCCGTGTCCTGGTTGTCTAATTGTGCGAATCTCGAAATGAAGGTGCTGGTCGTCGCCCGTCATGGTGCTCGCGTTACCGGTATTTCCAGTGAGGCCGATCCACTCCCCGGCAGAAACACGCTGGCCTGTTCTCGCCACTGCCATACTCAAGTGCGCATAGTAGGCGAACAGGGACCGGCCCCGATGTTCGAATTCCAGGCTGATGAAATTTCCATAATCCCCACTGACTCCCGTCGTCACCACACCATCAGCCACGGCATAACAGCGAGTGCCGGGGTAGGCCAAAAGATCCCAGCCTTGATGGGCGCGCTGGCCACCATTGCGAACCATGCCAAAGGTGTTGCCAAGTGAATTCCTGCGAATCACATTGGAATTGAGCGGCCAGGCGATGTTGGGTAAGAGCATGTGTAATCCTCATGGTTTCCATGCCGCCATCCTGTGGACGTCGAGAAATTCAGACGGCCGGCCATATATACCTATGGGATATTACCATCGTCGCTTCGAATATCCACAAGCAGTCCCCCCGCTTGCGCATCTTGCCCTCGATTACGTCACGCTCGGAGACGACCTCGGAAAACCAAAAATAAATGGAACAATGTTCCACAAATATTGAACACAGCCCAAAGTTGGTGTAAAGTCAATCCAGTCAGGTGGTCAGGCCAGAGATTTTTTCACAGGCCTGCAGCCACCGGTCTGCACCTTCCGCGACGGCGGGAGTCTCATTAATTCCACGTTTATCAACAGGCAGAAAACAGGCAAAACATGAGCACTACTTTCTTTCACGATGCCGACATCGCGCTCGAAACCATCGAGGAAGGCCGCGTCACCCGGAAGATCCGGGCGCATGGCGGCAGCCTGATGATGGTCGAAGTCATGTTCAAGGAAGGCGCAATCGGCTACGAACACCGGCACGTCCACGAACAGGTTTGCTACTGCCTGTCGGGCGAATTCGAATTCACCATCGAGGGTGAAAAGACCCGCCTGACCGTGGGCGACTCGGTCTACGTTTCCTCGTCCGTACTGCACGGTGTAGTCTGCCTCAAGGAAGGCCGGCTGCTCGACGTCTTCACGCCGCAGCGTGAAGACTTTCTCAAAAAGTAACCCGGAGGACACCCCATGAAACTCGACATGCGTTACGGGCACCATCCCGAAGACGTCAAGCATTACGACACCGAAGCCCTGCGCCGCCATTTCCTGGTCGAGAAGGTCTTCGTCACCGGCGAACTGACGCTGACCTACACCCACGTCGACCGCGTCGTTTTCGGCGGCGCGACGCCGACCACGCAGGCCCTCGCCCTCGTCGGCGGCAAGGAATTCGGCACGCCGAACTTCCTCGACCGGCGCGAACTCGGCGTGGTCAACCTCGGCGAGCCGGGTCGCGTCATCGTCGACGGAACGACGCACGCCCTGGCCGCGGGCGACGGTCTCTACGTCGGCATGGGTACCCAAGCGGTTTCGTTCGAAAGCGACGACCCAGCCAAGCCCGCGAAGTTCTACCTGATCAGCTGCCCGGCGCACGCCACCTACCCGACGGTGCACATCACCCGCGCGATGGCCAACCCGAAGAAGCTCGGCGCACAGGAAACCAGCAACGTGCGCACCATCTACCAGTACGTTCACCCGGCCGTGTGCAAGAGCTGCCAGCTGGTGATGGGCGTCACCGTGCTCGAATCCGGCAGCGTCTGGAACACCTACCCGCCGCACACGCATGAACGCCGCATGGAGGTTTACCTGTACTTCGGCATGGCCGACAGCACGCGCGTCTTCCACATGCACGGTCAGCCGACCGAAACGAGGCACATCGTGATGGCCAATGAACAGGCGGTCATCTCCCCGTCGTGGTCGATCCACTCCGGTGTCGGCTCCGGCAGCTACTCGTTCGTCTGGGGCATGGCCGGCGAAAACCAGACTTTCGACGACATGGACACCCTCGGCCCGAACGATCTCAAGTAAAGGACATAGACATGAGCGGAATTCTCGACGCATTCAAACTCGACGGCAAAGTTGCCCTCGTCACTGGTTCTGAACGCGGCCTCGGCCGCGGCATGGCCGTCGCATTGGCACAAGCCGGCGCCGACATCGTCGGCGTCACGCACACCCCGGACGCCCCGGAAACCGCCGCCGCGATCGAAGCGACCGGCCGGAAGTACGTACACGTACAGGCCAACCTGCTCAGCATCGAGCCGATCGAAGGTGTTGTCGCCAAGGCGGTGGAAGCCTTCGGCCACATCGACATCCTGGTTAACAATGCCGGCATCATCATGCGCAACGACTCGGTCGACTTCACCGAGAAGGAGTGGGACGACGTGATGAACATCAACGTCAAGGCCGTCTTCTTCATGTGCCAGGCCGTCGCCCGCCAGTTCATCAAGCAGGGCACCGGCGGCAAGATCGTCAACGTCGCCTCGATGCTCTCCTTCCAGGGCGGCATCCGCGTGCCGTCCTACACCGCCTCGAAGAGCGGCGTGAAGGGCATCACCATGCTGCTGGCCAACGAATGGGCCAAGCACGGCATCAACGTGAACGCCATCGCCCCGGGCTACATGGCCACCGACAACACCGCGCAGTTGCGCGCCGACGAGGCCCGCAGCAACGAAATCCTCGGCCGCATCCCGGCCGGGCGCTGGGGCACGCCGGAAGATCTGGGCGGCGCGGTGGTATTCCTGGCTTCGAAGGCCGGCGACTACATCAACGGCTACACCGTCGCCGTGGATGGCGGCTGGCTGGCGCGCTGACCGCTCGATCTGGCAGCCTTCCCCGACAAAAGCCCCGCGCAGGTCGCGGGGCTTTTTGCATCCAGCTCATCCGGGTAGTCAAAATATGGCTACCAAAACAGCCAAATTTTGGCTTGTTTTACTCTTCGCAAAGGACAACAATCGATCGGTTTTCCGGCTCCGTAAGCCCGGCGTCATTTCTCGAATTGGCGCCGATGACGGAAAAGGCCGGGCCCATTTGTTGATCTACGAGGAGGAGCCATGCCCCACAATCCCGACGCATTGTGCAGTTCCGTCATGTCCGATCCGCCCGCGGTGCTCAAGCCGGATGACTCGCTTTTGTTCGCGCTGCAAAGCATCATCGAGCACCGGGTGCCATCCTTGCCCGTCGTCGATGCCGACGGTCGCTACCTGGGCATGCTGCCACGCAGTCGGTTGATCGCCCTGGCGATGCCGCACGTACTCTCCGACGACCACGAGAAGTTCTCGCCCAGACACATGCTCGAAGGTGGCTTCATCCAGGAGCCGATTGCCGAACTGCAGGCACGTATGGACGCGGTCGCCAATGACCCGGTAAGCAAGCACCTCGACAAGAGCGTGCCGATTCTCGGCTCCAGAACCCTGCTCACGATCGCGATGTTCTTCCTTTACCGGGAGCGGAACATCATGCCCGTCGTCGAAAACGGGAAGCTGATCGGCCTCGTTACGGTCTGGGATGTTCTTTCCCGCATCGGGAGGCTCCGCTGATGCACGGAACGGCCTTGTTCTCCCTGCTTGGACTGAACCCGCTGTGGCTGGCGACGACCCTGATGATCATCACCTACGGGGTGTTGATCAGCGAGCGGCTGAACCGCTCGGTCGTCGCCCTCCTCGGCGCGATGCTGATGATCATGACCGGTATCCTGGACCAGGAGCGGGCCATTGCCGGCATCGACTTCAACACCATCGGCCTGCTGGTCGGAATGATGATCATCGTCTCGATCACGCGCAAATCCGGAGTCTTCGAGTATCTCGCCACCTGGTCGGCGAAACTCGTCAAGGCCAATCCGGCTGGCATCCTGGCGATGCTCAGCGTGGTGACCGCCTGTGGCTCGGCGCTTCTGGACAACGTCACGACGGTACTCCTCGTCGTCCCGGTGACGCTGGTCATTACCGAAGCGCTCAGACTCAACCCCTACCCTTTCCTGTTCTCGCAGATCCTCGCGGCCAACATCGGCGGCACATCGACGCTCATCGGCGACCCGCCGAACATCCTGATCGGCGGACAGGTGGGCTTGTCGTTCAACGACTTTTTCCTGAATCTGGCACCGGTCGTCGTCATCGTCCTGATCGTGCACATCATCTCGATGCACCTCATCTGGGGGCGTCGCCTGACCGCGCCGACGGAACTTCGCGAACGCGTCATGGAGTTCGACGAGAGGAGCGTGATTTCCGACCCGCGACTCCTCAAGTTCGCCTCGCTGGTACTGGCCCTGGTGATCGGCGCCTTCATGCTGGCGCGACAATTCCATCTGGAATCCGGCACCATCGGCATGGCCGGAGCGGCGTTGCTGCTCCTGTTCGACAACATCGGCAAATCCGCCGAAGAACAGTCGGAAAACGTCGTCAAGATCTTCAACGAAGTCGAGTGGATCACAATCTTCTTCTTCGTCGGGCTGTTCATCATCGTCTCCGGCGTCGAACACGCGGGGCTGCTGAAGCTGCTGGCCGACAAACTGATTGCCCTGACGGGAGGCGACATGACCGTCACCGGCGTGAGCATCCTGGGCGCCTCCGCGTTCTTCTCGGCCATCGTCGACAACATCCCGTTCGTGGCGACGATGATCCCGCTGATCAAGGCGATGGCCCCGACCTTCGGCGGGCCGGATGCGTTGATGCCGCTCTGGTGGAGCCTTTCGCTGGGCGCCTGCTTCGGTGGCAACGGTACGCTGATCGGCGCCAGCGCGAACCTGACCGTCGCTGGAATCGCCGAACGCAACGGTATCCCGTTCCGCTTCATGGCCTACACGAAGCTGGCATTCCCGCTGATGCTCCTTCACGTGGCGATCGCCAACGTCTTTCTCCTGTGGCGCTATTTCTGAGGACAAGCCATCCCGCCCTCAGACGCTGGAACCCCGCGGATGCCGCGGGGCTTTTTCCTCCGGGCTCACTTGCGCGCTGATCCTTTTCTGATACCCCACGCCCGCGCACCCCACACACAAAGATAGGCACAGCCGCTCCATAGCGTGGTCAGCCCGGTTCCGAAAACCAGGACTGTCAGCAGCGTTTCCGGCAAGGGCTGCACGGTCTGGCCGAACAGTACCGCCGCGACCAGCATCAATTGCAGCAGCGTGTTGATCTTGCTGCTGGGCAGCGGTTCGGGCCAGAGCGGTTCGATCAGGCAGTGATAGCCGATCGATAGACCGATCAGCATGACGTCCCGGCCCACGCCCAGGATCACCAGCCACATCGGCACCTCGCCGCGCCAACCGAGCACCAGCAGCGACCCCACCACCAGCGCTTTGTCGGCCAGGGGATCGAGGATGCTGCCCAGCCGGCTGGTCCAGCCGAAGCGCCTGGCGAGGAAGCCGTCCGCCAGATCGGAGACCCCCGCGATCACGAACAGCGAGAACGACTCCGGGTAGCGCCCGTCCAGCAACAGCCAGACGATGGGCGCGACCAGGATCAGGCGCACGCCCGTGATCAGATTGGGAAGGTGGCGGCAGTTCAAGGTCGGAATAGTCACTTGCGGCAACGATGGATTGGCGTATTTTAGACATATGGACCCGGCCGAAAGCTCCCCCATCGACCCCCCGACGCTCGCCGGGCTCGAAGCGCGCATCGGCAGCCCGCACCTCCAGCGTCGGCTGAGCGTGGAGCGTGAACGCGAGGCCCGAATCGGGACCCATTGGGGCGCGCGCTTCGCGCATCACGACGCCTGGTATTCGATGCCCAGCCTCATGCGCACGGCACTGAGCCTGGCGGGCCTCCACCGGCGCGGGCGCCTCAACGTGCTGGACATCCGGCGCCAGGACAACGACGTGCGACTCACGCGCCTGCCGCAGGCGTTCGAAGACTTCACCTTGCTGCATCTGAGCGATCTTCATCTGGACATGAGCGAGCCCTATATCGAACGGCTGATCGCCAGCGTGAAAGGGCTCGCTCACAACGTCTGCGTTCTCACCGGGGACTTCCGCTTTCGCACCTTCGGCCCGTACCAGCCGGCACTCGACGCCCTGGCACGGCTGCGGCCACATCTCGGTGAAGCGGTCTACGCCGTCCTCGGCAACCATGACACGATCCGCATGGTGCCGGGCATGGAGGCCCTCGGCATCAACGTGCTGATGAACGAGGCCGTGCCTCTTCGGCGTGGCAACGAGTCCCTGATCCTGGCCGGCATCGACGACGCGCACACCTACCGCACGCACGATTTCGCCAAGCTGGAGGCCGCCGTCAGTCCGGCATCCTGCGCCATCCTGCTGTCGCACACGCCGGAGACCTACCGCAAGGCAGAAAACGTGGGCTTCAGCCTGATGCTCAGCGGGCACACGCACGGCGGCCAGATCTGCCTGCCGGGCGGCCTGCCCATCTTCACCGACACAGGCGCCCCGCGCGCCTTCGCCCGCGGCGCCTGGAAATACCGCGGCATGGCCGGATACACCTCGGTCGGCTGCGGCTCGTCGCTCATTGACGTGCGTCTGAATTGCCGGCCGGAAATCACCTTGCATCGACTGCACCGCAGCCCGTCCGACGCGGAATGAGCGACCAGGCTCAGTACGGATGGTCGCGCACCCCGAGCCGGAACAGCAGCCGGGACATCGGAATTTCGAGCGCAAAGAAAGCCAGCGTAACCACCGCGACTTGTCCCGTGGAAAGCGAGAGGGAGTCGGCCACGACGAGGAGCGGCAGCAGCGCTTCGGGAATCTGATCCAGGCCGGTCGCTTTCGCACTCGACGGAATATCGAGTCGCCGCTTGCAGAAGCTCGACAGCGCATCCCCCAGCATCGAGAAGCCGCCGACGACGGCACCCAGACGTGGAGAAAACCCGAGCAGCGGCGCCACGATCGCCGCCGCCGCGATGGCCGCCAGCACGCCACGCACCGTCTTCGACGGTCCCAACAGCGGTCGATGATCGAAAAACTCCAGGCCGCCGTCGAGCCGCGCCCCCGGCCGCCGCCCGCTCAAGCGGAAAGCCACTATCGGCGCCAGATTGGCAATGCTCAAGATCACCAAAAGACGAACGCCCACAAGGAATTCGTCCATGCCGTTGCGCTCTCCAGCAGCCACACTGCAATGCAGTATAACGGCATGGTTGAACGATTTCGCGTCGCGGACATGCCGGCGTCACGTCAAACGGGGGGCCAACGCCGCCGCCAGGGGAGTCAAGCGCGGTGCGGAGGCCGTCGGCCATGCGGCTGAACGTGTCGCCGAAAAAACCGGGGTCTCGCAATCGCCGAAGGACGCCGGAGAGAAGGAAGCGCCATCGCATCCGTAAGCCGTCTCCGATTTTGAACCTCGCGAGGAGCCAGGCGATCCAAGGTTCACCGCCTCACGCTTACGCGAGAGCGGGAACCCTCTTAACGAAAGGAGAAGACAATGCGCAAACTCGCAGTTCTGCTGGGCGCTCTGTTCACGAGCGCCTCGGCGCTGGCCTTTCACTGCCCCGCCGACATGAAAAGGATCGACGAAGCCCTCACCATGAACCCCAAACTGGCGGCTGAACAGCTGTCCGAGGTCAAAAAATTGCGTGCCGAAGGGGAAACCCTGCACAAGGCGGGCAACCACCAGGCGTCTGTCGATACGCTCGCCAAGGCGATGAAGATCCTCGGTATCTGAGCCTCTTTCGCCTCGATCTCTCGCAACTCCGGCGACTGGTCGGCAGACGTCCCGACGGGGCGTTTGGTCGACCGGCCGCCTACGATCAAGAACCCTCCCAAGGAGAACGCCGAACAGGCGAGAGGGGGCAATTTTTGCGTTTCGATCACCGCGCCGATGTACCTGCACCGCCCCATCGTCATAGCCCCAACGTACCCCGGACTTGAATTCGCCTCTTGAAATTTCTTCGACGTGGGGCAACAATCGCCCATCGATCCAGTTCTCCATCAAGGGATTCAAGCGTGCGCAACAGCCCGTTGCCCCTTTGGCGCATCCCTCCACTGCGAAAGCCGTCACCGGGTGACTGACTGAGTCCATGATTCGAATGTTGCAGCGTTTTCTCGACAATCCCCGCCTCATCGGAGCCATCACGCCGTCGTCAGCGGCTCTCGCCAAGGCGATGACACGACAGCTCGGCAACGGGACGGCCGTGTTCGAGATCGGCGCAGGGTCCGGTGCCATAACCCGCCAGATACTGGAGTCGGCCGGGGCGGAAACGCTCGTCGTCTTCGAACAGGATCCTTACTTCGCCGAATGCCTGCGCCGTCGGGTCGGACCGACACGGGTGGTCGAAGGTTTTTTCCACGACACCGTAGGCGCTCTCGACGAGATCCCGGACCCTCTGGTGATCTTGTCGTCAGTACCCTTCAAGTCACTGTCCAACAACCTCCGCTGCAAAACGGTGGATGCCATCTGCCGCATTTTGCTGGCGTCACCGAATCGTCGGCTGATCCAATACACCTATTTCAACCGCCCTCCCTTCGTCCCGTGCCACTCCAACCTGCACTGGCGGTACCTGACCCGCGTCTGGTCGAACATTCCGCCGGCGACGGTATGGGAACTCCGCGCCGGAGCCGACCCGAAAAGTGCTGGGTAACGATGGCTCACGACAGCCCACGGCTGGTGCGAATTGCCGAGTCTCAATGGAAGTCCCGGCTGCCCGTCAGCAGCCGCCCGAGCAGCGGCGTGTGATCAACCAGCCGCTTGGCGATCAGATGCACGACCTCGCCTTCGCGCTGCAGCACACCGAGAACGCCGAGCAGACGCGCACCGAGCACCTCGCGTCGCTGCTTGTCGACGAGGTGCGGATGGACGATCACGTTGCTCAGCCCCGTCTCATCCTCCAGCGTCAGGAAGATCACCCCGGTCGCCGTGCCCGGACGCTGTCGGCAGGTAACGAGGCCGGCGCAACGTGCCATCGCGTTATGGCCCATCTGGCGCAACGCCTCGGCCGTCACGTAGCGGCGCTCGTCGAGGCGACGGCGCAGCAGGGTCAGCGGATGGCGGCCTAGCGCCAGGCGCAGGGTCGCATAATCGGCGACCAGGTTTTCGCCCTCGCTCGGCTCGGACAATTCCGGCGCCACGTCTAGTGGCGGCGCCTCCTGCAGCAGATCGAGCTGTACCGGCGCGGCGGCGACGGCCCAGGCGGCCTGCCGCCGGTGGCCGGCCAGCGCGCCCAGAGCCCCGGCCGCCGCGAGCGCGTCGAGATCGCCACGGTCCAACGCGGCGCGGCGGGCGAGGTCGGCTACGTCGCGGAACGGGCGGGCGGCAGCGATGCGTGCTCCGGCTTCCGCACCCAGGCCGTCGATCAGATGCAGGCCGAGACGAACCACTGAACACGCTTCGCCTTCCAGCGCCGTTTCCCACGCGCTGTGCTGCACGTCCGGCGACCGCACCTCGACGCCGTGCCGGCGGGCGTCCTGCACCAGTTGCGAGGCGGAGTAGAAACCCATTGGCTGGGCATTGAGCAAGCCAACGAGGAAGGCCGCCGGTTCGTGCCGTTTCAGCCACGCCGAGATGTAGACCAGCAGCGCGAAGCTCGCCGCGTGCGATTCGGGAAAGCCGTACTCGCCAAAGCCTTCGATCTGCCGATAGATCGCCTCGGCAAATTCCTGCGAATAGCCCCGATCAGTCATGCCAACGATCAACTTCTCGCGCAGGTGCCCAACCCCGCCCTTGCGTTTCCACGCGGCCATCGAGCGGCGCAGGTGGTCGGCTTCGCCGGGGGTGAAGCCGGCGGCAACGACGGCCAGCTGCATCACCTGCTCCTGGAAGATCGGCACGCCGAGCGTGCGCTGCAGCACTGATTTCACCGCCGCCGAGGGATAACGCACCGGCTCGATACCCTGCCGCCGGCGCAGGTACGGATGCACCATGTCGCCCTGGATCGGCCCCGGGCGCACGATGGCCACCTCGATGACGAGATCGTAGAAGCAGCGCGGCTTGAGGCGCGGCAGCATCGCCATCTGCGCACGCGACTCGATCTGGAAAACGCCGACCGTGTCAGCATGGCCGATCATTGCGTACACCGCCGGGTCTTCTCTCGGGATGTCCTGCATGCAAAAACGGCGGCCGATCCGCTGCGAAATTCCGTCGAGCGCGCGGCGGATCGCCGTGAGCATGCCGAGCGCCAGCACGTCGACCTTCATCAGCCCGAGCGCGTCGATGTCATCCTTGTCCCACTGGATGATGCTGCGCCCGTCCATCGCCGCGTTCTCGATCGGCACCAGCCGGTCGAGCCGGCCGCGGCTGATGACGAAGCCGCCGACGTGTTGCGAGAGGTGGCGCGGAAAGCCGCGCAGTTGCTCGGCGAGGATCAGCCATTTCTCGACGCGCGGACTGCGCGGATCGAGGCCGACGGCAGCGAAGCGTTCGGGCAACTGCTCGCGCTTGTCCCACCAGGCCAGCGACGCGGTCAGCGCGTCGATGCGATCGATGTCGATGCCCAGCGCCCGCCCGACGTCGCGCAGCGACGAGCGCGTGCGGTAGCCGATCACCGTAGCCGTCAGCGCGGCGCGTTCGCGGCCGTACTTGCCGTAGATGTACTGGATGACCTCCTCGCGCCGCTGGTGCTCGAAGTCGACGTCGATATCGGGCGGCTCGTTGCGTTCCTTCGAGATGAAGCGCTCGAAGAGCAGATCCGACTGCGCCGGGTCGACCTCGGTGATCCCGAGCGCGTAACACACCGCCGAGTTGGCCGCCGAACCGCGCCCCTGGCAAAGAATGTCCTGCTCCCGCGCGAACTTCACGATGTCATAGACGGTGAGAAAGTAGGCTTCATACTGCATCTCGGCGATCAGCGCGAGTTCGTGTTCGACCTGCGCACGCACCTTCGCCGGGACGCCGTCGGCATAACGCCGGCACAGCCCGGTCTCCACCTCCGCCCGCAGGTACTGCGCCGGCGTCCGCCCGGCAGGGACGACTTCCTCGGGATACTCGTAGCGCAACTCGTCGAGCGAGAAGCTGCACATTTCGGCGATGCGCAGCGTTTCGGCAAGCAATTCCGGCGGGTAAAAGCGCGCCAGGCGCACGCGCGAGCGCAGGCAGCGCTCGCCGTTGGGAAACAGCGCATGACCGGCCGCGTCGACCGAGGTTTTCAGGCGTAGTGCGGTCAGCACATCCTGCAGCACACGCCGGCCGCGCACGTGCATATGCACGTCGCCGGCGGCGACCAGCGGCAGGCCCGAGGCCTCCGACAGCGCGCGCAGCGCCGCCAGGCGCGCGGCATCATCCGGCGCCAGATGCCGCTCGAAGGCGACCCACGCCCGCCCCGGAAACGCCTCGGCCAGCCAGCGCGCGTCCTCTGGCGACGCGTCGGCCGGCGCGACCCACAGGGCGAGGCAGTCGGGAATCCCCGGCAGCAGGTCGCCACGCGTCAGGTGATAGCACCCCTTCTCCGCGTGCCGTCGCCCGAGACTGACGATCGCCGAGAGGTTGCCGTAACCGGGGCGGTTCTGCGCCAGCAGCACCAGCTTCATGCCATCGGCCAAGGTGATTTCGGCGCCGCAGATCAGCTTCAGCCCGACCGCCTTGGCCGCCCCGTGTGCACGGACGAGGCCGGCAAACGAGCATTCGTCGGTGATCGCCAGCGCCGCGTAGCCGAGCTCCTGCGCCCGCGCTACCAGTTCCTCCGCATGCGACGCGCCGCGCAGGAAGCTGAAGTTGGAGACGCAATGCAACTCGGCGTAGGCGGGCAGGCCGTTTGACATAGGGTGCTCCGTCATCCCGGCGCAGGCCGGGATCCAGCATGTGCTCCGGAAATCTGGATTCCGTATATGGACTCCTCCCGTTTTGCAAGAGCGAGTTGAGATAGGGCAAATGGGTGCGACTGCGACCGTATATCCGACCTGTGTGTGGAACGAAGC
>NZ_JCANUT010000017.1:0-67127 GCF_059569095.1 Propionivibrio pelophilus DSM 12018
CTTTGCGGTTCCATGCCCGCTCGCCCTGCTCGGCAGCGCCTTCTATCCGGTTCTTGTCCATCGGCTCGCAGATTACGATCCACGCTTCCTCCCCACGCTCGGTCGCCCTCACGCAGTTGCGCTTCACTTCGTTCGCGGTGATCAACTCACGGCGGGACTTGCACCCGCAGGAGTGCGCCCGTGCCGGGCGCACATGAAAAAGGCCCACAGAGGAATCCTCTGCAGGCCTTGGTACTACTGGGGCGATGTACCGGGCTTGAACCGGTGACCCTTGGAATCACAATCCAATGCTCTACCAACTGAGCTAACACCGCCGTTGTTCTGGCGCGCCCGGCGAGACTCGAACTCACAACCCCCGGCTTAGAAGGCCGGTGCTCTATCCGGTTGAGCTACGGGCGCGAGGCGCGAGGCTTTCGGGAACGCTTACTGCACTAATTCTGGTCGGGGCGGTGGGATTCGAACTCACGACCCTCTGCTCCCAAAGCAGATGCGCTACCAGACTGCGCTACGCCCCGAAGAAGCGCGCATTCTACAGATAGCCCGCCGGTCGGTCAATCACGAATTGCAATTTTTATGCGATTCGACGCATCAACGAATATTGACGCGTTACCGCACAGGGATTGCTTGCAGTGTCGGACCATTTCTGATATTTAATCGCCTCTTTGCAAAAACGTACGGACGGTCTAAACATGCCTGAACAAATGCTGCACAAACAGTTTGCCCCTTATGTTCCCAAGAAGGGCGAGGAATACATGAGCGAGAGGCAACTGGCGCATTTCCGCACCATCCTGGAAACGCTCAAGGCAGAACTGATGAACGATATCGAGCGGACGGTACATACCATGCAGGACGAAGCAACCGTCTTCGCCGACCCGAACGACCGGGCGAGTCAGGAAACCGACATCGCCATCGAGTTGCGCAACCGCGACCGCGAACGCAAGCTGATCAAGAAGATCGACGAGACGATCGCGCTGATCGATAGCGGCGACTACGGCTACTGCAGCAGTTGCGGCGTGGAAATCGGCATCAAACGCCTTGAGGCCCGTCCGACGGCATCGCTCTGCATCGACTGCAAGACGCTGGAAGAAGTCCGCGAGAAGCAGGTCGCAAAGTAATTCTTCGACGCCGCCGCGTAGCATCGGCCGCTTCTTCTGCATTCCAGACAAACAAAAAGGACGCCGAGGCGTCCTTTTTGTTTGGAGCAATACCGCCTGCCTTACTGCTGCGGCTGCCCTTCTTCCGAAGCGGCCTTTTGCGCAGCCTCTTCGGCAGCAACGGCCTTCATCGACAGACGGACGCGGCCCTTCTCGTCGGCCTCAAGCACCTTGACGCGCACTTTCTGGCCTTCCTTCAGGTAATCGGCGACCGCATTGACGCGCTCGTTGGCGATTTGCGAGATGTGCAGCAGCCCGTCGCGGCCCGGCAGGATGCTGACGATCGCGCCAAAGTCGAGCAACTTGAGCACCGTGCCGTCGTAGATCTTGCCGACTTCGACGTCCGCGGCGATCGCTTCGATGCGGGCCTTCGCTGCATCGGCGGCATCCCCGTTGACCGACGCGATGGTGATCGTGCCGTCTTCCTGGATGTCGATCGTCGTGCCGGTCTCTTCGGTGATGGCGCGGATCACGGCGCCGCCCTTGCCGATCACGTCGCGGATCTTCTCCGGATTGATCTTCATCGTGTACAGGCGCGGTGCGTAGGTGGACACTTCCTCGCGCGGCGCAGCGACGGCGGTCTGCATCTGGCCAAGAATGTGCAGACGGGCTTCCTTGGCCTGAGCCAGTGCGACCTGCATGATTTCCTTGGTGATCCCCTGGATCTTGATGTCCATCTGCAGCGCGGTCACACCGGTTTCCGTACCGGCCACCTTGAAGTCCATGTCGCCGAGGTGATCCTCATCACCAAGGATGTCGGTCAACACGGCAAAGCGGTTGCCTTCCTTGATCAGGCCCATGGCGATACCGGCAACGTGCGCCTTCAGCGGCACGCCGGCGTCCATCAGCGCCAGGGTGGAGCCACAGACCGAAGCCATCGAGCTCGAACCGTTCGACTCGGTGATTTCGGAAACGACGCGCATCGTGTAGGAGAAATCTTCCGCCTTCGGCAAGGCGCCGAGCATCGCCCGCTTGGCCAGACGACCGTGGCCGATTTCGCGACGCTTCGGCGTACCCACACGCCCGCATTCGCCGGTGGCGTAGGGCGGGAAGTTGTAGTGCAGCATGAAGCGATCACGGTACTCGCCGGCGAGCGAGTCGATAATCTGTTCGTCACGCCCGGTGCCGAGGGTCGCCACGACCAGCGCCTGGGTTTCACCACGCGTGAACAGGGCCGAACCGTGCGTACGCGGCAGCACGCCGGTACGGATCGAAATCGGGCGGACGGTACGCGTGTCGCGACCGTCGATACGCGGCTCGCCGCCAAGGATGCGTCCGCGAACGATGCGCGATTCGATATCGAAGAAAAGGTTGCCGATCGTGGCAGCGTCCGGAGCGTCGTCGCCGGCGGTCAGCACCTCGACGGCCTTGGCCGAGATTTCATTGATGCGCAGCGTACGCTTCTGCTTGCTGGTGATGCGGAAGGCTTCCTGCAGATCGGCTTCGACGAGCGCGTTCAGCTTGGCCACCAGTTCTTCGTTCTTCGCTGCGGGCGTCCAGTCCCACTCGGGCTTGCCGGCTTCTTCGACGAACTCGTTGATCGCGTTGATCACTGTCTGCATCTGTTCATGGCCGTAGACCACGGCGCCGAGCATGACGTCTTCCGGCAGGATATCGGCTTCCGATTCCACCATCAGCACGGCGGATTGCGTTCCCGCGACCACCAGATCAAGCTGGCTGGTCTTCAGTTGGGACAGGGTCGGATTGACCACGTACTGGCCGTCGATGTAGCCAACGCGGGCCGCGCCGATCGGACCATTGAACGGAATGCCGGAAACGGCCATGGCTGCCGACGCGCCGATCATCGCCGGGATGTCCGGATCGATTTCCGGGTTGAGCGAGACGACCATCGCCACGACCTGCACTTCGTTGTAGAAGCCGTCCGGGAACAACGGACGCAGGGGACGATCGATCAGGCGCGAGGTCAGCGTTTCCTTCTCGGAGGGGCGACCTTCACGCTTGAAGAAGCCGCCGGGGATTTTCCCTGCAGCGTAGGTTTTCTCGATGTAGTCAACGGTGAGCGGGAAGAAATCCTGCCCCGGCTTGACCTTTTTGGCGCCGACCACGCTGACCAGAACGACGGTGTCGTTCATCGACACCATGACGGCCGCATCGGCCTGACGGGCAACCTCACCGGTTTCCAGGGTTACCTGGTGCCCACCGTAAGTGAAAGTCTTCTTGGCGATCTTAAACATTGTTACCTCTCGAAAAGTCCATTACGCGTACCCACGACACCGGCACGCACTTTCGTCAACACGCCTTTAAGGCGAAACTGCAAAAAAGAACAGCGGACACCCCTTACGGGCTGTCCGCTGTTGCTTATTCAAAAACGGAATGACCCCGACCGCACCGCGGTTCGGCAGGCAAGATCACTTGCGCAGGCCGAGGCGCTGAATCAGCGAGCGGTACGAATCGACATCCGTACGCTTGAGGTAGTCCAGCAGGGTACGACGGCGGCTGACCATGCGCAGCAGACCGCGCCGCGAGTGGTGGTCCTTGATGTGTTCCTTGAAGTGCCCGGTCAGGTCGTTGATGCGTGCGGTCAGCAACGCGATCTGAACTTCCGAGGAACCGGTATCGCCAGCGGAACGCTGGTATTCATTCATGATTTGCGCTTTTTGCGCCACGGTAATTGCCATGTCAAACTCTCTTTCCTTGAAATGCGAGCCGCCCCGGTTTGATAGAGCCAGCACCCGATGTAGAAACAAACAAGCCTCGCCGGCAAAGCGAGGCGCGGATTATATCCTTGGCACCAACGCTCGGCAAGCGGACTTTCTGCATTACGGAAACACAGCACATCAATAGATTGACCGCATCTCGGCAAAGCAGCTACATTGCGCGGAGACCTGCCTGAGGCAAGGGATTGGCGCGAGAACTAACCAGGAAAACCTGAGACAACCACCGGACCAGTAGCCAACGTGACAAAGGATAGAACTGCGGACCACATACACTTCGTCGCAGCCAACCAACTGCGCACAGGTCTTTTCATCTTCATCGACCTGCCCTGGTTCCAGCATCCTTTCACCCTTAACAGCTTCCGCATCGCTTCCGAGGAGCAGGTGCGCACTCTCCAGTCGCTGGGAGAGGGAAGATTCAGGTACGACCCGGAACGCAGCCTCCCGCCGACGGCGCCGCCGTCTGCCAGACAAACGCCTCCCGTGACGATCGCCGGGAAAGATAGCACCATTCCGCTTCGCCCTGACGCAGCCTCCCCGCTGCTCATCGAAAAACAGATGCGGATTCGCCTGATCGGCGAGCGGCGTTCCCGCATCGAGCAGGTCAACCGGGACTTCCTCAAGACGGCGGCCAGCCTGCGCAGCCTGAACCGGAACCTTATCAACACCCCGGAAGAGACGATCAGGGACATGGCGCAGCTGGTTGACCGCATGACCGTCGCCTTCCTCGAAAACCCCGAAGTGACGCTGCTTCTGATGTGCGAGGACAACGGTAACGACGAAGCCTACTCGCACAGTCTCAACGTTGCCGTGCTCAGCATGATGTTGACCAAGGGACTTCATTTTTCCGCCGAGCAGGCGCGCATTCTCGGACTGGGCGCCCTGCTGCACGACATCGGTCTGATGGAGATCCCCGACCGGCTGCTGAAGATGCGACCGGACGAATTCACCCGCCCCGAGCGCGAATTGCGTGCGATGCACTGCGAATACGGCCTGCGCATCGGCAAGCGACTCGGCCTCGCCCCGGATGTTCTTGCCATCATCTTCCAGCACCACGAAATGAGCGATGGCAGCGGCTACCCAGGGGGCCTGAGAGAAGACAAGATCGCGCTGCCGGCGCGCATCGTCGCGCTGGTCAACCACTACGACAACCTGTGCAACCCGGTCGACCCTACCCAGGCGGTTACGCCGCACGAAGCGCTTTCGCTGCTCTTCGGACAACGACGGAGCAAATTCGACGCGACGATTCTTCAGCGCCTGATCCGCTGCCTCGGCGTCTACCCACCGGGTTCCATCGTGGCCCTGTCGAACGATGCGGTGGCACTGGTAATGTCGGTCAATCCGGAACGTCCGCTCCGCCCGTGGGTCATGGTCTACGACGAAAATGTGCCGAAGGAGGAAGCCGTCCTGCTCGATCTGGAACGAGAGACCGGCATCAATATCACCAAGGCGCTGCGTCCCGCCATGCTGCCTGCGCCGATCATGAGCTATCTGAGTCCGCGCAAGCGGGTGGCGTACTTTTTCGACAATAACGTTCATTCCGGGCCGGCGGCTTCATGAGCAAGGAACATTACGAACTCCTGCTTGAACATGGCAACGAGATGCTGTTTCTCGTTGACATGCAGACACTTGAAATCCGGATGACCAACGGCGCGGCTTCGCGACACCTGGGTTTTAGGCACGACGCCCTGATCGGGCGTCAAATCACCGATATCGAATGCGCGCTGACCGACGTCTTCTTCTGGGAGGAAGTGCGCCAAGGCCTGGCACCGGAGGAGCACCATGCCGAAGCCTCCTACCTGTGCGCCGACGGCGAATTATTGACGGCCAGCAAGACGATCTTCCGGCCGCGAAGCCGTCCTGACGCGCTGGTTGTCTGTGCTGTCCCGAGCGGCTCGCTGCGTCACACCGAAAACGCGCTTGCCGACACGGGTGCGCGATTACGCGCCACGCTGGAGGCAACGGCCGACGGCATCCTGCTCGTTGACCGTGACGGTGCCGTCATCAACATAAACCGCCGCTTCTCCGAACTGTGGCTCATTCCCGAAGAAGTGCTGCTGGCCCAGAACGATGTCGCACTGCTCGACTTCCTGGCGTCCCGCGCACGCGACCCCGCTGATTACCGGCGACGTCTCGCCTCGATTCGCCCCGACAGCGACGAAGAAACCGAGGACATCGTCCACCTTGTCGATGACCGGATTCTCGAGCGCAAATCGCGCCCGGCACGACAAGGCAGGCTGATCATCGGCCGCGTTTTTACCTTCACCGACATCACCGAACGGAAAAAAACGGAGACGCGCCTCAAGCTTGCTGCCAGCGTTTTCTCCCATGCCCACGAAGGCATCATGATCACCGACGCTTCGGCCAACATCGTCGACGTCAACGACACCTTCTCCCACCTCACCGGCTTCAGCCGGGGAGAAGCGCTCGGCAAGAATCCGCGTATGCTGCAGTCGGGCCGGCATGACGAGGCGTTCTACAAGGCCATGTGGAATGACCTGACGACGCGCGGATACTGGCAAGGCGAAATATGGAACCGCCACAAGAACGGTTCGCTGTACGCTGAATACCTGAGCATCACGGCGGTGAACGACGTCGATGAGGCGACGCTGCATTTCGTTGCACTGTTCTCCGACATCACCGACCTGAAGGAGCATCAGCAGCAGCTCGAACGTCTCGCCCATTACGATTCGCTGACGGGCATTCCTAACCGGGTGCTGCTCGCCGACCGTCTGCACCAGGCGATCGCGCAGTCCCGCCGTCACCAGCGCAGTCTCGCGCTTGTCTATCTGGACATCGACGGTTTCAAGGAGGTCAACGACGCACACGGCCACGAAATAGGTGACCAGTTGCTGATCGCCATCGCCCAGCGCCTGCGTGACACCTTGCGCGAAGGCGACACGCTGGCGCGACTGGGCGGCGACGAGTTCGTTGCAGTTCTCACCGACCTGGAAACTCGCAGCGAATGCGACGCGGTTCTTTCACGGCTTTTGCAGGCGGCCGCTTCGCCGGTCAAGATCCGACAGCACACCCTGCAGCTCTCGGCCAGTCTCGGCGTTACCCTCTTCCCGCAAGACAATTGCGACGCCGACACGCTGCTGCGTCACGCAGATCAAGCCATGTATCAGGCAAAACAGGCGGGGAAAAACCGCTACCAGATGTTCGACCCCGAAGAAGACCGCCTGACCCGGACCCATCAGAAAAGCCTTCGACGCATCGACGAGGCCCTGGCAAACAACGAGTTCGCGCTATTCTTCCAGCCCAAGGTCAATATGCGCACGGGGGCGGTTGTCGGCACCGAGGCGCTGATCCGCTGGCATCACCCCGAACGTGGAACGCTGCCTCCCGGCGAATTCCTGCCGTTGATCGAGGGAAGCGAACTGGCGATACGTGTCGGTGAGTGGGTGATCGGAGCTGCACTGACCCAAATGACCGCATGGAAAAGACAGGGGCTCGACCTCGTCGTCAGTGTCAACGTCGCGGCCAACCACCTCCAGCAGAACGACTTCCTTCCGCAGTTGCGCAACAAGCTGGCCGCTTATCCCGAAATCCAGCCGAACAGGCTGGAACTGGAGGTCGTCGAATCCGCCGCGCTCGAAGGCGTGGCCCAGATATCCCAACTGATCGACGACTGTCAGGCGCTCGGTGTCCGTTTCTCCCTCGACGACTTCGGTACCGGCTATTCGTCCCTGACCTATCTGCGACGGCTCCCGGCCAGCGTACTCAAGATAGACCAGAGCTTCGTCCGCGACATGCTCTGGGATCTTGACGATCTGGCCATCGTTGAAGGGGTCATCGGTCTGGCAACCGCATTCCGTCGCACCGTGATCGCCGAGGGCGTCGAAACATCCGAACACGGCGAACTCCTGCTCCGTCTCGGCTGCGACCTCGCGCAAGGATACGGCATCGCCCGCCCGATGCCCGCCAACGAATTGCCCGCGTGGATTGCCGAGTGGCGCCCGAATCCTGCGTGGTCGGCCCCGCGCAACACCTTCCCCCAGCGTAACGAACTGCCGATCACCTACGCGGAAGTCGACCACCGCAACTGGATGAAGCAACTGGAAGAGGCACTCGCCGACCCGGAAGTCGCCACGCCCGAACTGGACAGTGGGAAATGCCGTTTCGGACACTGGCTTGAAGGCGACGGGAAACGGTGCTACGGACAGTCTTCCGCATACGACGACGTTGGCGTACTGCACAACGAGGTGCACAAACTCGCCCGCGAAATCCTGAATCTGCATGCCGTTGGACAGACAGACGCAGCGAGCCAGCGCTTCAGCGAACTGCTCGCGCTGAGCAACGCCATGATTGCCGCGATGAATACGCTGGGCACTGCGGCCGTCGGCGACCGCAGAACAACCTGAAGCGCTATTTCCCCCGGCGTGGCGTGACGCGGCGTGTAACCGGCGGCACATCCATGCCGAAATCGCCCATCAGCTTCTGCACCTCGCGCTCGTCGAGTTCGAGCACCTGCCCGCGCTTGAGATTGGGCGGCAGGATGAACGGCCCGTAACGCACCCGCATCAGGCGGCTGACCGTCACGCCGACCGCTTCGAACATCCGACGCACCTCGCGGTTGCGCCCTTCGAACAGCGAGACGCGATACCAGTGGTTGGCACCATCGCCGCCGGCGTCCAGCAAGGTGGAAAACTGGGCCGGCCCGTCGTCAAGTTCCACCCCCTGCAACAGTCGTTGCTGCGCCTCGAGCGACAAATCACCGAGCACGCGCACCGCGTATTCGCGCACCAGATTATTGCGCGGATGCATCAGGTGATTCGCCAGTTCACCGGAGGTGGTGAACAACAGCAGCCCGCTGGTGTTGAAGTCGAGCCGGCCGACGGCCACCCAGCGCGAACCGGAGAGACGCGGCAGCGAATTGAAGACGCTCGGACGATGGTCCGGATCGTCGCGCGAGACGATCTCGCCTTCCGGCTTGTGGTAGATGATCACGCGCGGCGGCCGACTGAAGAACTTGAGGTTGACCAGCCGTCCATTGACCTTGATCCGGTCGGCCGGTGTCGCCGACTGGCCGATCTGTGCGATTTCCCCGTTGACCGTGACGCGGCCGGCGGCGATCAGCTCTTCCATCTCCCGACGCGAGCCGATCCCGCTCTGCGCCAGCAACTTGTGCAGGCGTTCGGCCTTCACCGGGGCCTCTACATGCCGGCTGCGCTTCGTCGGGGCGATAGCGGGCCGCCCCTCCCTCGCCGGTTTTTTCTCCGTCGTCGCTTCTACCGTATCGAGGTCATCGGCAACCGGCTTGTGCGCGCGCGAACGGCGGGAATCGGGCGATGCGGGGCGAAAGGGCGTGTTACGCGGTTTGTTGGACATCGGTCAGATCCAGGGTTTGGTTGATCATTTCCAGCGGCGGCAGCTCGGTCACGCTGCGCAGGCCGAGGTCGTCGAGGAACTTCTTGGTGGTCGCCAGCAGCGCCGGACGCCCGGGGGTATCACGATGGCCGACGACGTCGATCCAGCCGCGTTCTTCAAGCGTCTTCACCACCTGTGTCGCCACGGTCACGCCACGGATTTCCTCGATGTCACCGCGGGTCACCGGTTGACGGTAGGCGATGATGGCCAGGGTTTCCAGCACGGCACGCGAATACTTGGGCGGCTTTTCCGGGTTGAGCCGTTCCAGGTACGGCAGGAACTCGGCGCGGGTACGAAAGCGCCAGCCGCTCGCCACCTGCACGAGTTCGAGCGGGCGATCGGCCCATTCACCGCGCAATTCCTCCAGCAATACGCGCAGGACATCGCCGCCGATCTCGTCGGCAAAAGCCTTTTTCAGCTCGTAAAGCGTCACTGGCTGCATCGCGCTGAGCAGCACGGCTTCGAGGACGCGCTTGAGCTGCGCCGGGTTATCCGGCGTCGTCGCTTCCGGCATCGCCTCCATCAGCGGCCTCGTAGTCGGTTCCATCGTCGCTTCGTCCATCGGTCAGTCTCACGTAAATCGGGGCAAACGCTTCCGATTGCGTCATTGCCAGCAAATGCTCGCGCGCCAGTTCCAGCATGGCGAGGAAATGTACCACCAGCACCGGTGCGCCGAGCGTCACATCGAACATGTCCACGAACTCGACGAAGCCACCCGCGTCGCGCAGCTTCCGCAGAATCACCCCCATGTGCTCGCGCACCGACAGTTCCTCGCGCTGGATCGTGTGCCGGGTATGCAACTTGGCCTGCCGCACGATGGCCTGCCAGGCATCGCGCAAATCCTCCGGGCGAACCTCCGGCAGACGCCGGAGCATGGATTTCTCGACCCACACCTCGACCCAGTCGAAGTCGCGCTCGGCCTGCGGCAACTCGTCGATCCGCCGCGCCGCCTGTTTCATCTGCTCGTACTCGACCAGGCGCCGGACCAGTTCGGCACGGGGGTCTTCCACATCCTCGCCCTCGACGCTCCGGATCTTCGGCAGCAACATGCGCGACTTGATCTCGATCAGCATCGCTGCCATTACCAGATAATCAGCCGCCAGTTCTAGATTGTGCGAGCGCATCGCCTCGACGTAGGTCAGGTACTGCTCGGTCAGCGGCGCCATCGGAATATCGAGGACGTTCACGTTGGCCTTGCGGATCAGGTACAGCAGCAGGTCAAGCGGCCCCTCGAAAGCGTCGAGCATCACCGCCATGGCATCCGGCGGAATGTACAGGTCGAGCGGCAACTGCTCGACCGGCTGCCCGTAGATGCGGGCGAGCGGTGTAATCACCTCACTGGAGGTTTCGGGAACCTGTTCGATCACAGCGCCATCGTTCATCGGTTCATCGATTCCTTTTTCCCCGGTCGGTGACAACCGGCGACGGGTTTTGGCTCAGCGATAGCTCAGTCCCATCGCGGCACGCACGTCGCGCATGGTCTCGCGCGCCAGTTTGCTCGCCTTGGCGTTGCCGTCGGCAATGATGTCGCGCACCAGCGCCGGGTTGTCCAGGTAGGTCTGGGCGCGTTCCTGCATCGGCGCCTGTTCCTTGAGGATGCCGTCGATCACCGGCTGCTTGCATTCGAGACAGCCGATGCTCGCGCTGCGGCAGCCCTTCTGCACCCAGTCCCTGCACGCCTCGTCGGAATAAACCTGGTGCAGCTGCCACACCGGGCACTTGTCCGGATCGCCGGCATCGGTGCGGCGCACGCGCGACGGGTCGGTCGGCATGCGCTTGACCTTCTGGGTCACCGAGGCGGCGTCTTCACGCAGGGTGATCGTGTTGTTGTACGACTTGGACATCTTCTGTCCGTCGAGGCCGGGCATCTTCGACGCCTCGGTCAGCAGGTAGCCGGGCTCGACAAGGATCATCTTGCCGGTGCCTTCCAGATAACCCATCAACCGCTCGCGGTCAGCGTGCGACAGGCTTTGCGCTTCCTGAACCAGCGCACGGGCCTGCTCCAGCGCGCCGGCGTCGCCGTCCTGCTGGAAACGGGTGCGCAGGTGTTCGAAGGAACGCTTGTTCTTGCTGCCGAGTTTGCCGACCGCCTCCTTGGCCTTTTCTTCGAAACCGGGCTCACGCCCGTACAGGTGGTTGAAGCGGCGCGCCAGTTCGCGCGAGAACTCGACGTGCGGAATCTGGTCTTCGCCGACCGGCACCTTGTCCGCGCGATAGATCAGGATGTCCGCGCTCATCAGCAGCGGATAGCCGAGGAAGCCGTAGGTCGTCAGATCCTTGCCGGCCAGTTTCTCCTGCTGGTCCTTGTAGGTCGGCACGCGCTCCAGCCAGCCGAGCGGCGTCATCATCGAGAACAGCAGGTGCAGTTCGGCATGTTCCGGCACCTGCGACTGGATGAACAGCGCCGCTTTGTTCGGGTCGACGCCGGCAGCGAGCCAGTCGATGACCATGTCCCAGGTCGCCTGTTCGATCCCGCGCGGATCGTCGTACTGTGTCGTCAGCGCGTGCCAGTCGGCGACGAAAAACAGACAGGGATACTCGCTCTGCAGCCTGACCCAGTTCTTGAGCACGCCGTGGTAATGGCCAAGGTGCAGGCTGCCGGTGGGGCGCATGCCGGAAAGGACTCGTTCTGCGTACATGATGTCAGATCAGCTGAAAAAGAAAGAGGATCAGTTGTTTGAAGAAGGAAACGAATGGCCACATGATCAGGCCGAGAATGTCGGTAAAAAGCAGCAGGAGCAGGATGGGAAAGCCCCAGCGCTCGAGCTGCGAAAACTTCACGGCCAGCCGATACGGCAGCAGGCTGACGGCGATGCGCCCGCCGTCGAGCGGCGGCAGCGGCAGCAGATTGAGCACCATCAGGACCAGGTTCACGTTGATCCCGGTCACCGCCATCTGCCCCATCGGCAGGGTATAGATGTTTTCGGGCAGTTCGACGGCAAGCTTGAGCAGCAGTGCCCAGCCCAAGGCCATCAGGAAATTCACCGCCGGCCCGGCCGCGGCGACCCACATCATGTCGCGCAAGGGATTGCGCAGGCGGCCGAAATTGACCGGCACCGGTTTCGCCCAGCCGAACAGCATCGCGCTGCCGGAGACGGAGTAGCTGGTAATCAGGATCAGCGCCGGCACCAGCAGTGTACCGATCGGGTCGATGTGGCGCAGCGGATTCAGGCTGATGCGCCCGGCCACCCACGCCGTCGTATCGCCGAAGTGGCGCGCAGCGTAGCCGTGCGCCGCCTCGTGCAGGGTGATGGCAAAAATGACCGGCAAGGCCGCGATGGCGATCGTCTGGATCAATGCGGAGAAATCCGTCACCGGCTCACTCCTCCTCTTCCAGACCGAACGGTTCGAGCGGACCACGCCCCACGCGCACCAGGGTCGGCGGCACACTGGTCAGGTCGATGACGGTCGTCGGCGTCGTGCCGCAAGAGCCGCCGTCGAGAATCAGTTCGATCAGGTCGTCGAGCCGATCCTGAATTTCCCAGCCTTCGGTCAGGGGTTCCTCTTCGCCCGGAAGGAGCAGCGTCGAGGTCAGGAGCGGTTCGCCGAGCTCTTCGAGCAGAGCCAGCGCGACACGGTGATCAGGAATGCGCAAACCGATCGTCTTGCGCTTCGGATGCAACACCCGCCGCGGCAGCTCCTTGGTTCCTTCGAGGATGAATACGTAACTTCCGGGCGTCGTCGCTTTCAGCAAGCGATACTGCGCGTTGTCGACACGCGCGAACTGGGCTATTTCCGACAGATCGCGGCACATCAGCGTCAGGTGATGACGATCGTCGAGACCGCGCAGATGGCGGATGCGTTCGACGGCCTCCTTGTCCCCGAGACGACATCCCAGCGAGTAGCAGGAGTCGGTGGGCAGCGCGACGATGCCGCCGTTGCGCACGACCTCCGCCGCCTGTGCCAGGAAGCGCGGTTGCGGGTCATCCGGATGAATCGAGAGATAGCGGGCCATGGACGGTTGTCAGGAAGAAAAGGCGGTCCAGACCGGCGTCAGGCCACTCGGCAACGGTGGCGTTCCACCAAGGTCGATGTAGCTCTCTTCCGGGCCGTGAAAATCCGAACCACAGGACGCAAGAAAGCGGTATTCCCGTGCCAGCCGCGAAAATTGGTTCACATTTTCTTGCGAATGGCTTCCCGAGATAACCTCGATGGCCTGGCCACCACACGCGGCAAACTCGTCGAGCAGGTTGCGCATCTCCAGGCGGGAAAACTTGTAGCGCCCGGGGTGAGCTACCACGGCAATACCGCCGGCACCACGAATCCACCCGACTGACTCGCGGAGCGTCGCCCAATGATGCGTCACGTAGCCCGGTTTACCGGGCACGAGATAGGATTCGAAGACGCTGCGCACATCCTTGCTGACGCCGATTTCAACCAGATAGCGGGCAAAGTGCGAACGACTGATCAGGCTTGGATTTTCCGAGTAGCGCATCGCGCCGTCGAAACAGCCGCCGATGCCGACTTTTTCCAGTTCGGCCGACATGCGCTGGGCACGGCTGATACGTCCCGAACGGATCGACGCCAGACCGGCGTTCAACGCCTCGTTTCCCATATCGAAATCGAGACCGACGATGTGCACCTGCAGGCCGCCCCATTCGATGGAGATCTCGACCCCGTTGATGAAACGCACCCCGGAGCGCTCGGCGACCTCGCGTGCCTTCACCAGACCGCCGAGATCGTCATGATCGGTCAAGGCCAGCATATTGACGCCATTGGCGGCCGCCCGCGCCGCCAACGCGGCGGGTGCCAGCAGTCCGTCGGACGCGGAAGAATGACAATGAAGGTCGGCGATGAACACAGGAAAGGCAGAATCCGGGGAAAAAGCAAGGGCGGGATGATAGCACAGCCCCCCTTTCACACCCGGATTATGAAAGGTTCGCAGTTGCAGGCGGCGACGGCCTCGCGCTATAGTTCGTTCCGCGAACGGGAGAGAGCGGCATCGAAGCACTTGGTACACACCCCCCCGCCGCCGAAGGCGCAATCCACCCGAAAACGCTCAGGCAAAAGGACCGTTCGTGCAATGAACTCTGGAGAGCGGCGCCTGTGTCACGGCGCCCACCGATGGGGCAACGTTCTGAGCGGCCGATGAGCCGTTCAGGGCGGCAATCTCTCAGGTACAAGGACAGGGGGGTGAATCCGGCAAGGGTTCACCCTTTTTTCGTTTCTGAATCCCGTTTCAAAACCTTCACCCAAGGGATTGATATGACGCAGAAAACTGTCCTTAACGACGCCCATCGCCGCCTCGGCGCGAAGATGGTCGACTTTGGCGGCTGGGACATGCCGCTCCACTACGGCTCGCAGATCGAGGAACATCACGCGGTGCGCCGCGATTGCGGCATGTTCGACGTCTCGCACATGTGCGCCGTCGATGTCACAGGCAAGGACGCCAAGGCGTTCCTGTTGCGCCTGATCGCCAACAACGTCGACAAGCTAAAGGAATCCGGCAAGGCGCTTTACAGCGCGATGCTCAACGAGGCCGGCGGCGTGGTCGACGACCTCATCGTCTATTTCATCGCCGACGGCCGCTACCGCGTGGTCATCAATGCCGGCACCGCCGAGAAGGATCTGGCGTGGATGGCGGCGAGGCTCGCCGACTGGCAACTCGACGTAACCGTCACGGCCCGCCGCGACCTGGCGCTGATCGCCGTGCAGGGACCGAACGCCAAGGCCCGCGTCTGGCAGGTCCTGCCCGAAACACGCCCGGCCAGCGAGACGCTCAAGCCGTTTTACGCCGCCACCATCGGCGAGTATTTCGTCGCCACCACCGGCTACACCGGCGAAACCGGGTTCGAACTCGCCCTTCCCGCATCGTTGGCCGAATCACTCTGGCAGAAGTTGCTCGACGCCGGCGTCAAGCCGATCGGCCTCGGCGCCCGCGACACGCTGCGCCTCGAAGCCGGGATGAACCTCTATGGGCAGGACATGGATGAAACCGTGTCACCGCTCGACGCCGGACTCGCCTGGACGGTCGATCTTGCCGCGCCCCGCGACTTCGTCGGCAAGGCGGCCCTGCTCGCCCGACCGCAGCAAAAGCAGTTTCTCGGCCTGCGGCTGCTCGACAAGGGCGTTCTGCGCGCGCACCAGAAAGTCGTCACCGCGCACGGTGACGGCGAGATCACCAGCGGCACCTTCTCGCCGACGCTGCAGCAGTCCATCGCCCTTGCCCGCCTGCCGCTGGCGTGCGCAGTCGGCGAAACGGTCAAGGTCCAGATCCGCGACAAGCTGCTCGATGCCGAAATCGTCAAACCCTGCTTTGTCCGCAACGGCAAGGCGCTGATTTAGCCCCGCCCTAACCTACCCTCCCCCGCCGACTCTCACTTTTCAGGAGCCATGATGAACATTCCGTCCAATCTCAAATACACCAAGAGCCACGAGTGGGTGCGCGTCGAAACCGATGGCACGGTCACGGTCGGCATCACCGACCACGCCCAGGAGTTGTTGGGCGACCTCGTCTTCGTCGAACTGCCGGACGTCGGCAAGGACCTCGCCGCCGAGCAGGAAGCCGCCGTCGTCGAGTCGGTCAAGGCCGCCTCGGATGTCTACGCACCGATCGCCGGAACCGTAGTTGCCGTGAACGACGAGGTTCCCGACGCCCCTGAAAGCGTCAACCAGGACGCCTACGCCGCTTGGCTGTTCAAGATGAAGCCGGCGAACGCCGCCGATGTCGACGCCCTGCTCGACGCCGCGGCCTACGCTGCCAGCGCGGCGGAATAACGACCGCCTATGGGCCGCCGCCCTGCATGGCGCGGCCCGTCCTCTCACGACCGCCTTGCCCGCCCCGGACCTGTCATGCCGCTCAGCCCTCTCTCCAGCGCTTCCCTGTTCGCTCTTGAAAACCGCGACGAATTCGTCGCTCGCCACATCGGCCCGTCGCCGGAGGATGTTCCGGCCATGCTCGACGCCATCGGTGCGGCGTCTATCGACGCGCTGATCGACGAAACCGTCCCGGCGACGATCCGCCTGCCGGCGCCGCTCCCGCTGACCGCCTCCCGGTCGGAAGCCGAAGCCCTCGCCGCGCTCAAGACCATCGCCGAAAAGAACATCATCAACCAGTCGCTGATCGGCATGGGCTACGCGGATACGCTGACGCCGACGGTCATCCTGCGCAACGTGCTGGAAAACCCCGGCTGGTACACGGCCTATACCCCCTACCAGGCCGAAATCGCGCAAGGCCGGCTGGAAGCGCTGCTCAACTACCAGCAGATGGTCATCGACCTGACCGGACTGGAACTGGCCAACGCCTCGCTGCTCGACGAAGCGACCGCCGCCGCCGAGGCGATGACGATGGCGCGGCGGGTCAGCAAGTCGAAATCGAATCTGTTTTTTGTTGACGCACAGTGCTTCCCGCAGACGATCGACGTACTGAAGACCCGCGCCGGCTATTTCGGTTTCGAACTGGTTTTCGGCGCCCCGGAGGAGGCAGCGCAGCGGGAGGTTTTCGGCGCACTCTTCCAGTATCCGAATGATTCTGGCGAAGTCATCGACCTCACCGCTCCAATCGCCGCCGTCAAATCGCTCGGCGGGGTGGTGGCGGTGGCCGCCGACCCGATGGCGCTGGTGCTGCTGAAATCGCCCGGCGAAATGGGCGCCGACATCGCGCTCGGGTCAACGCAGCGTTTCGGCATACCGATGGGCTTCGGCGGGCCGCACGCAGCCTATTTCGCCACCCGCGACGAACACAAGCGGCAGGTGCCGGGCCGCATCATCGGCGTCTCGGTCGACGCGCGCGGCAAACGGGCGCTGCGCATGGCGTTGCAAACGCGCGAACAGCACATCCGCCGCGAAAAAGCCAACTCGAACATCTGTACCTCGCAGGTGCTGCTCGCCAACATGGCCGGCATGTACGCCGTCTATCACGGCCCGCAGGGGTTGCAAACGATTGCCGAGCGTATCCACCGGCTGACCGCGCTCTTCGCGGCAGCGGTCGAGCAGGCGGGGATCGCCGTGCTCAACACCCATGTCTTCGACACGGTGCGCATCGATCTCGGAGTGCAGGCGTCGTCTGTGTATCAAGCCGCGCTCGCCGCAGGCTTCAACCTGCGCCCCGTTGGCGACGGCGTCCTTGGCATCGCCTTCAACGAAACGACGACGCGAGACGATGTCGCGGCGCTGGTGAAGCTCGTTGCCGGCGTCTCCGTCGACCTCGATGCGCTCGACCGCCAGTTGCAGACGCAGGACGAATATCTACCTGCCGCCTTGCGCCGGACCGACGCGATCCTGGTCCACCCGGTATTCAACCGTTACCACACCGAACACGAGATGTTGCGCTACCTGAAGCGGCTGCAGAACAAGGATCTGGCGCTCGACCACTCGATGATCTCGCTCGGTTCATGCACCATGAAGCTCAATGCCACCAGCGAGATGATCCCGATTTCCTGGCCGGAATTCGCCAGGCTGCATCCGTTCGCGCCGCTCGACCAGGCGCAGGGCTACATGGAGATGATCGGCGGACTGGAAAGCTGGCTGAAGACGATCACCGGTTTCGACGCGATCAGCATGCAGTCGAACTCGGGCGCACAGGGCGAATACGCCGGCATCGTCGCCATCCGCCGCTACCACGCCAGCTGCGGCGAAGGCCACCGTAACATCTGCCTGATCCCGAAGTCGGCGCACGGCACCAACCCGGCGACCGCGCAGATGTGCGGGCTGGAGATCGTCGTCGTCAACTGCGACGAGAACGGTAACGTCGACGTCGCCGACCTGAAGACCAAAGCTGAACAACATTCAGCGAACCTGGCCTGCCTGATGATCACCTATCCGTCGACGCACGGCGTTTTCGAGGAAGCGATCAAGGAAATCTGCGCCGTCATTCACGCCCACGGCGGCCAGGTCTACATGGACGGCGCCAACCTCAACGCGCAGGTCGGTCTCACCTCGCCGGGGCACATCGGCGCCGACGTCAGCCACATGAACCTGCACAAGACCTTCGCCATCCCGCACGGCGGCGGCGGGCCGGGCATGGGTCCGATCGGCCTGAAAGCGCACCTCGCGCCGTTCATGGCCAACCACGCCGTGCAGCCGATCGATGGTCCGCACCAAGGACAGAGCGCCGTCTCCGCCGCACCGTGGGGGTCCGCGTCGATCCTGCCGATCTCGTGGATGTACATCGCGATGCTTGGCGGAACGGGCCTGAAGCGCGCCACCGAAATCGCCATCCTCAACGCCAATTACGTTGCCGCCCGGCTGAACGAGCACTACCCGGTGCTCTACACCGGCACCAACGGCCGCGTCGCGCACGAATGCATTCTCGACATCCGCCCGATCAAGGCGGTGACGGGCATCGCCGAAATCGACATCGCCAAGCGCCTGATGGACTACGGCTTCCACGCACCGACGGTCAGCTTCCCTGTGGCCGGCACGATCATGGTCGAGCCGACGGAATCAGAATCGAAGGCCGAACTCGACCGCTTCATCGCCGCGATGATCGCCATCCGCGAGGAAATCCGGAAAATCGAACAGGGCGTCTGGCCCACCGACGACAACCCGCTCAAGCACGCGCCGCACACGCAGGCGGACATCGTCGGTGACTGGAATCGGCCGTACAGCCGCGAAGAGGCCGTCTTCCCGCTGCCGTGGGTCGCGGCCAACAAGTTCTGGCCCAGCGTCAACCGGATCGACGACGTCTATGGGGACCGGAATCTGTTCTGTTCGTGCGGGCCGATCGACGACGCCTGAAACAGTTTTATGTGCGCGACAACCGATCGAGCCGTCCGCGCACCCAGTTAAAGCCGAGGTATTCCTGCTCCAGCCGCAAGCCTTCGCGGATGCGGTTGTCGCGCAGGGCGTTGTAGAGGTCGAGTTCGTCCGGCGTCAACCGGAGGAGGTCGGCACGTTGCGGCGCATCCTCCCGCCCCCAGAAAACGGCGTGCGCTTCGAGCGTAGCGCGGTCCATCAGGAACGATCTGACGTGCGGGAAATGCCCACGCAGCTGGTCGAGAATGGCAAAGCCGTGTGTGTCGATATCGCCCCAGTAGTGGACTGAACACTGGGCCAGCCAGCGCGCCCGCGCGAGCGCGTCCCAGCCGTAGCCGGCACCGAAGATGGCGAGCGCGCCGGGCATTTCGGGCAGTGCAAGAAAGTTGGTCTCGTTCTCGGTGATGATCACCCGTGTCGCATCGAGGGCAAGACGGCTGAAGCTGTCGGCATCCAGCGTGACGTCGGGGCCGGCCAATCCGGCAAAGATGCGGATAGCCGGGTCGAGCAGGCGCAGGCGAATGCGCAGCGGCTTGTCCCGGAAGCCAAAGCGGGCAGCAAACTGTGCGACGCCGGTCTTGGAGGCGTCCACGCAGTCGGAAGGCAAAGCCAGATCGAGCAGTTCCGCAAGTACGGTCCGGTGCGCTTCAATGAATTTGCTGTGCACGCCGGGCACATCGACCTGGCGCAGGTAAATGCCGGGCCGCGGATGCGCTGCGACCCAGTTCACCACCGCCAGCAGTTTCGGCCATTCGCCAGCGAGCACCAACGCCTGCAAGGGGCGCTTTTCCAGCCAGGGCACGACTGCAGCGCACTGCACTCGCGCAACCGCCAGCAGATCGATGAATCGATCGCGCTCCCGGCGCTTTCCCAGCCACCCCAAGGCTTCGTCGGCCGAATCGATCCAGACACAAACTGGCAGACGTTGCTGCCCATGTACGCGGTGGCGCACTTCCTGCCACTCCACGCGCAGCGGCGGCGTAGTAGCCAGCGTGCCGGCCCAGTTGCGTACTGCCTCGAAACGATCCGTGATGTCTGCCGATGTCGGTCCCTTGACCGGCAACCGCAAGGGAAAGCGCGCCTGTTCGGAGAACAGGTCGCGTAGCAGCTCGCCGCGCTCCCACAGCCGCAGCAGCTGTGCCTTGAACTCTTTCGGCGTACTCCAGCTCACGCCGGTTGCTCCGCCTTTTGCGCCTGATACTCCTCGATCGACAGATTACGCAGTTTCGAATCCCGGCCGCCTTCGTTATGCACGAAGCCGACGCTGGAAACGAACGGTTCGATGATGTGGATCTTCTGCAGCGGCGTGACGATCAAGAGTTGCAAATTGAGCTGCTGGAACAATCTCAGGCCGTATTGCGCGGATTCGTCCGAGCCGCGACCGAACGCCTCGTCGATGACCACGAAACGGAACGAGCGCGAGCGCACCGCGCCCCATTCCAGGCCGAACTGGTAGGCCAGGCTGGCGGCGAGAATCGTGTAGGCGAGCTTCTCCTTCTGCCCGCCCGACTTCCCGCCGGAATCCGAGTAATGCTCGTACTCGCTGTTGTCCTCGCGCCAGCGTTCGCTGGCGGCAAAGAGGAACCAGTTGCGCACGTCGGTGACCTTGGCCGTCCAGCGCCGGTCCTGTTCGGACAGGCCGTCGCGGCCACGGAATCGGTCGATGATCTCCTTCACCTGCAGGAACTTGGCCTCGGAGTACTGCGCATCGTCCGAGCCGGTGACGGCGCCCTCGGTGCAGGCGCGCAGCGCTTGCTGGAAATCGCGGATTTCGGCATCGGGGCTGATCTGTGATTCGAGGACGATGTAGCGCCCGGGGTTGTAGTCGATTTCGCCCAGGGACTTGTTGATGTGGGCGATGCGCTCCTTGATGGTTTCGCGCTCGCGCGCGAGCTGCGCGTTGAAGTTGGCGATTTCGTTGATGGTGTTGACGTTGAGCAGTTCCTTGAAGCGGGCAACGAAGCGCGGCAGATCGTCGCGGTTCAATTGCGCCAGCAGGCTCTCGTACTCGAAGGCCGCTTCCAGGCTGGCGTCGAACTCGGCGGTTTCCAGCTTGAACAGTTCCTTGAACGAGGCCATGGCCTTGATGATCTTCTCGGCCAAGCGATTGAGCGCCTTCGTTTCGTTGTCGATTCGCGCCTGCAGCCAGCCGCGCACGTCCTGCTCGCGGTTGTCGCAGGATTCCACCGACAGCTGATGCTCGCCCAGCGCTTCGGTACGCAGGGCTTCCAGCGTGGCGATGAGAGTGGAATCAACGACTACACCTTGCAGCAACAGCCCGGTTTGTTCGCGCAGTGCCTGCGCATCGATGCGGCGCTGTTCCACCTTGGAGCGTCGGTCCCGCGCCGTTTGTAATTCGGTGTCGGTTTGCTTGAGTACCCGTTGCAACTCGCTCAGGCGCTCAGTCAACTGCTTGAGAATATCGGAAGCCTGTTCCAGAGCGCGGCGCTCTTCTTCGAGGGTAGCGATCTCGGTCGCCACGCTGGCCCAATCTAGCTCTTCGAACAGGGTGAATTCTTCCAGCCGGGTCAGCGCATCGAGCCGGCCTTGCAGCCCGTTGCGCTCTTGCTGGATGGCGCCGATCTGACCGGCGATCTCCTGCAAACGGCTTTCAAGCTGGCCGCGCCGGGCCTCCAGTGCGGCGATCTTGGCGCTGTTGCTCCAGCCGAGCACGTAGCGGCTGCGATCATCGATGCGGTGACGATCGTCCTTTTCGTGCCGGCCGCTAGGGTCCTTGATCTGGCCGGCGCGGGTGATCGCGCGGGTTTCACGCCGGAATTGCTCCTGCGTGGCGCAGCAGGCGACATCGAAGCGGTGCGCCAGTTCGCGTTCCAGCCAGTCGTAGTGTGGCGAATCGGGCTTGATGGAGAGTTTCCGGACGAGCGAATCACGATGCAGCTCGGGCAGCTCCGCGCCTTTGCGCGGGCGGACGTGGAAATACACCAGGCGGCCGCGCAGATGGCTGTTGTCGACCCACTCGGCCACCGCCTTGTAATGCGCATCCGGCACCAGCAGCGCGAGGCCGAAACCACGCAGCAGACGCTCGGCGGCGCCTTCCCAGTCGCGTTCGTCGTCGCGCACCTGGATCAGCTCACCGGCAAAGGGCATCTCTTCCACATCGAGTTTCAACGCTGCGCACAGAGCGGCGCGAATCTGGATCTGCTGGTCATCGATATTGCTGCGCCGGCGTTTCAGGCTGTCGATCTCGGAGCTCAGTTGCTCGTGCTCCTGCTTGCCCTGGCGCAGGCTGACGCCCTGCTCGGTCAGCGTATTCTGCAGATCGGCCTCGCGCTGGCGAAGGTCTTCACGCCAGCCCTTGAACTGCGCGCGCTGCGCGGCAAACACCGCTTCATCGCGCGCCGCCGGTTCGCCTAAAGCCGCCGCGAGTTCGCCATAACGCCCGGCCTTGGCCTGACGCGCATCGCGCACGCTTTCCTTATTGCGGATCTCGGCGGCCAGCCGCTCCAGCCGGTCGCCGCCGTTGTCGCTGATTGCCTGCTTGAGTTCGTCGACCTGCCGCCCCTGTTCCTCGCGGGCGAGATCGTGCCGGCGCACCTGCGCGTCGGCACGGCTCGATTCCTCGTCCAGAATGCTCAGGCGCTTGTCGAGCAGGTCGAGCTTCAGGCCGGCGAAGTAGGCACGCAGGCTGTCGCGGCAGAGGCGCGACCGGTCGACCTCGGCAAGCAGTTCGCCATGACGTTTGCAGTCTGCCACCAGCGGTGTGAGCAGTTCGACCTGCTGCTGCGCCTTGAGCACCGCCTGATGCGCGCGGTTGAGGTCGTCGAAGTGCTCGATCAGTTTCTGGATGCGCGGGGCGACCTCGAAGGGTTCGAGCATGTGGCTGCGCACGAAGTCGGTGAGATTGCCAACCGACTTCATCGACACCGTCTGGTGGAACAGCTCCAGCGCCTGGTCGTTCTCAATGCCGAAGCGACGGCGGAACCAGGCGGCGTAGGGCGGAAACGTGTCGTGCAACTCGGCGCCCAGGCCCCGCAGCCGTTTGCGCAGCGCCGTGATGTCGCTGCCGAAGTTAGCGAAGTTGTCGGTGATCGACAAGTCACGTTCGGCACCAAGGAAGAAGCGCGCCGGTTGGCCCTGCGCATCCTTCATCCAGAACACCTGCGCGAGGCTGACGGTCTGGTCGTAGCCGGCGTTGTGAAAGACGCCCAGAATCACCGAATAGTTGTTGGGTTCGCGCAGCGACACCGGCTTGGCGGCGCCGGTGACTTCGTTGCGCTCGGATTTGTAGTGGCCGAGCACGTAGGAACGCAGCGTGCGCTCCTTGCTGTCGGCGCCGGCGGCCTTGTTGTAGGCGACACGGTTGGCCGGCACCAGCAGCGTGGTGATGGCGTCGACCAGCGTCGATTTGCCGGAGCCGATGTCACCCGTGAGCAGGCCGTTCCGGCCGTCGAGCTGCAGCGTCCACACCCGGCCGTCAAAGGTACCCCAGTTGAACACTTCGAGCCGGCTCAGGCGGAAGCCTGACAGGGTATCGTCCGCCGTGAAATCCAGCGCGAGGGATTGCGTTTCACTCATCGCGCGTCCCCTTGCCGGTACTCGTGGCAGATAAGGCAGTCTGGTACACCGCCAGCCGCGCGTCGAATTCGGCGAGCCATTGTGCATCGACAAAGGCCTTCAGAATCCGCCGCACCTCATAGTTCGCCGGCCCCGTCGCGCTACCGGCGGTCTTGAGCTTATGCAGGAACCCCAGCTCGACGACCTTGTTGATGGTGGTTTCCATCTGATCGATCAACCGCGCTTCGTTGGGGCCCGCCGGGAGAAACACCCGTACCAACTCGACAATCTCGTCGCGTGCAAGCACCAGCCGCGTGTCGCCGCCGCTGGCGTCGAACTCGGCCAGTTTCTTGCGCAGCAAGGCTAACAGCAGGCTCACCGGGAAGGAGAGCTGGCGGCGCGCAATCAGGCGCGGCAAGCGTGGTGAGGGATCGTCCTCGGCTGGTTCCGGGCGACTCTCGAGGAAGGCATAACCTTCGGCTTCGTCCAGCACCAAATCAAGGTTGAGCACGGCCACATAGTCACGCACCCGCGCCTGCAGGTTGAGCAGCGCAGCCCACTGGGTTTCGTCCTGCTCGCGATACTGCACGCCCTTGAGCAGCCCGATCAGTAAAGCCGAAAGATCGGGGGCGCTGGTGATGTCTTGTTCCATTTCGTGTCTTTTTCAGGAGTCTTCGTGTGTTTCAGCGCATGAAGATCACGCGCGGCAAGTGCGCAGTGCGGGTCACCGGTTCGCCGCTGGCGGTATGCGCCTGCCAGCGGATCGGTTCGGGAGCATCTTCGTCGATCACGGCATTGAAGGCATCGCTGCCCAGTTGCAGGTAGGCCACCAATTCGGCCAGACCGTGCTGCAGCGGTTGAGCCTCGATCAATTCGCACAGGCTGATCTGCGCCTTGTCCTGCAAAGCGTGGCGGATGTGGCGTGTCAGCCGGGCCTTGTCCACCACGACCTGATCGAACAGCGCGCCGGCGTCGATATTCTGCTCGCCGGCTTGCAGCGCCAGACTGGCGATGACCGGCTTCAGCGTCGGAGTAAACAGCGGGCGTTCCATCGCCAGGTCGACGTCCGCGCAGGCCTCCGCAATCTCCATCACCGTGCCGGCCGGCGGCGCTTCGCGCAGGGCCAGGGCCTTGCTCTCGATGCCGTGAAGGATATCCATGATGCGGCGGTTTTCCAGCCAGGCCTGGTCATCCAGAAAGCGGCGTAGCTGCTGCGACAGGGCGGCCACGGTACGCTGGGTGTGTTCGCCGGCTTCCATCCAGTCGTAGTGCATGCGGCGGGTGCGGGCATCGGGCTGCATGGCGGCAACGGCCGGCAAGGCCAGCACCCGCTCCAGAAGCTCGGTCAATTCTTCCTGGCGACGGCTCGAGAGCAGAAAGTCCCAGAAGGCGCGAAAGCTCTTGCCCTGATCCGAATCGGCAATCGCATCGCGCTCGCCCATGATCTGTTCGAGTAACGCACCCTTGCTGCCTTCCCACAGGGCGATGCGCTCGCGCACGCGCCGGTCAAGCTGGCGAAAGTTGTGCTCGACCTCGCGAAAGTCCGCCAGCAATTCCCGTGCGCCCTGCATGAATTGCTGAAAGCGGTCTTTCAGCGCCGTGTCGTCCAGTAGAGGAACGTCGCCGCCTTCGATCCGCGCGATTTCAGCGTCGATTTCACTGCGCTTCCTGTACAACTCGGCCACGCGTTTGACCGGATCGGCCTCACTGCCCTCATACATCTGCTTGAGCAGGTCGAACAGCGTGAGCAGGCGCGACTCGGTACCGACGAACTGCCGCTCGGACAACTGCTCAAGCCAGGCAATGGCCTTCTCGGTGGCTGGGGTGAGATCGAACTGCGCCTCGTCGGTACCCGGTTTGTAATACTTGCGCAGCCAGCCCTTGTCGGCCGCGGCCCAGTCGTTCAGATAGTCGATGGCGGATTTGGGGAACGCCTTGTCGCCGAGTTGCAGACGCAGCGCGTACAACTCGTCCTCCAGCGCCTCGGCCAGATCGGCCGCAGGCATCACCCGTACATTGGGCGTGACAAAGACGCGCTGCAGAAAACTCGCCACCAGCGGTGCATGGTCCGAGCGCAGCAGCCGCCATGCCGGGTTGTGGGTGCGAAGGGTGTCGAGGGTGGTGAAATCCATCAGACCAGAACCGATAAATAAAGGGGCACGGGCACTCGTCTCTCCCGTTATCCAAGTTGCAGGCGCGAATCATAGCAATAGAGAAGCTCCGGCAATGAGAGAACTACGGTCGCCCCCATCGCCGTTCGGTTTTCCGACCACAAAACACCCCGCACGCACGGAAACCTGAACGATCACGCGGGAATGAAGATTTTTATCACTAATAATCAACTAGTTAACAACCCCCTCAACTGGCACGCCCTGTGCAATACATAAGCCACCGGGCGAACCGGCAAGGCTGTGGCCCATTCCACAAACGCAGGAGCCAAGATGAGCACCGACACTACGACCTATCGCATCGAAAAAGATTTTCTGGGAGAGAAACAGATCCCGGCGGACGCCTACTACGGCGTGCAGACGCAGCGCGGCAAGGACAACTTTCTTATCACCGGCACGCAGATGTCGGCAGAACCGTATTTCGTCAAGGCCTTCGGTTACGTCAAGAAGGCGGCGGCAATGGCCAACCGCGACCTCGGCTGTATCGACGGCAAGATCGCCAACGCCATCATCGGCGCCTGCGACCGCCTGATCGCCGGCGAACTGCGCGAGCATTTCGTCACCGACTTCATCCAGGGCGGCGCCGGCACCTCGGTGAACATGAACGCCAACGAGGTCATCGCCAACGTCGCGCTCGAGTCCTTGGGCCACAACAAAGGCGACTACCACATCATCAACCCGAACGACCACGTCAACTTCGGGCAGTCGACCAACGACGTCTATCCCACGGCCTTCCGCCTGGCGCTGATCCTGCGCCTCGCCAGCTACATGGACGCGTTGCGCAAGCTGCAGGGTTCGTTCTTCGCCAAGGCCAAGGAATTCGAACGGGTGCTCAAGATGGGCCGCACCCACTTGCAGGACGCCGTACCGATGTCGCTGGGGCAGGAATTCCACGGCTGGGGCACGACCATCGGCGAGGAAGTCGAGCGCATCACCGAAGTGCGCCACCTGCTGCGCGAGATCAACCTCGGCGCCACGGCCATCGGCACCATGGTCACGGCAGCGCCCGGCTACCCGGCGCTGGCCACCCGCTATCTATCCGAGCTAACGGACGTCCAGTTCATCCTCGGCGGCGACCTCGTGGAAGCGACGTCGGACACTGGCGCCTACGTGCAGCTCTCCGGCGTCCTGAAGCGCACGTCGACCAAGCTGACCAAGATCTGCAACGACATCCGCATGCTGGCTTCGGGCCCGCGGTGCGGTTTCAACGAAATCAACCTGCCGCAAATGCAGCCGGGCAGCTCGATCATGCCGGGCAAGGTCAATCCGGTGATCCCGGAAGTGGTCAACCAGACCGGGTTCCTGGTCATCGGTCTCGACCTCACGGTAACGCTGGCCGCCTCGGCCGGGCAGTTGCAGCTCAACGTGATGGAACCGGTGATCACCTACGCCCTGTTCAAGTCGATCTTCACCATGGAAAACGCAGTGAGCAGCCTGCGTACGAACTGCATCGACGGTATCACCGCCAACGCCGAACACACGCGCAACATGGTGCTCAACTCGCTGGGGATCATCACGGTTCTCAAACCGTCGCTCGGCTACAAGCAATGTGCCGAGATTGCCCGCGAATGCTACCAGACCGGCAAGTCGCTGTACGACGTGGTGGTCAAGGAGAAAGCACTGATGACCCAGGAGCGCTGGGACGAGGTTTTCTCGTTCGAGAACCTGATCAACCCGAAGTTCGAGAAGTAAGCCCGGAGAGCCGGCCGCCACCGGCTTCCCGGTACGACGTTTTCACCACAATCCTTCAAGGAGAAGTCACTCATGGCAACAAAGAAAGGCAAGTTCGATTGGTACTTCAAATCCAATCTTCTCTCCCGGATCATGATCGCCCTGGTCGCCGGTGTGGTAGTCGGCATTGCACTCGGCTACGGCGATCCGGACACCGTCAAGGCATTCGTCGCCAACACCAAGGTTTTCGGCGACATTTTCATCCGCCTGCTGAAGATGATCGTCGTGCCGGTGATCCTGTTCTCGCTGATCAGTGGCGCTGCCAGCATCGCCCCGTCGAAGCTCGGCCGGGTCGGCATCAAGATCATCGCCTTCTACATGGCCACCTCCGCGCTGTCCGTGTCGCTGGGCCTGTTCTTCGCCAACCTCATCCAGCCGGGCAACGGTCTCGGCCTCATCGGCACGGCCGGCGTGCAAGGCAAGGCAGCTGCGGCCCCGTCGCTGGCCACCGTCTTCCTCAACATCATCCCGACCAATCCGGCCGAGTCGCTGGCCAAGGGCGACGTGTTGCCGATCATTTTCTTCGCCATGCTGTTCGGTCTGGCCATCTCCTTCCTCAAGGACTCCAAGGATGCGTCGCTGGTCAAGAGCGCCGGAACCTTGCATGAGATGGTCAACGCCGCCGCCGAAACGATGTACAAGATCGTGAACGGCATCATGCAGTACGCTCCGATCGGCGTCTTCTTCCTGATCTCCATCGTCTTCGCCCAGCAGGGCCCGAAGGCGCTCGGCCCGCTGCTGATGGTGACGCTGACCGTCTACCTCGCGATGATCATCCTGACGGTCATCGGTTATGGTGGTCTGCTCGCGGTCTTCCGCATGGGCTTCTTCAAGTTCCTCAAGGGCGCCAACGAAGCGATGATCACCGCTTTCGTCACCCGTTCGACGAGCGGCTCCTTGCCGGTCACGATGCGCGTCTGTGAAGAAAAACTGGGCATCCCGCGCTCGATCTCGTCCTTCACCCTGCCGCTGGGCGCCACCATCAACATGAACGGCACGGCGATCTACCTCGGCGTCTGCGCGATGTTCATCGGCTACGCCATCGGCCAGCCGCTGACCTTCGCCCAGCAGATGACCGTCGTCACCACCGCCACGCTGGCCGCGATCGGCACAGCCGGTGTTCCCGGCGCCGGCGCGATCATGCTGCTGATGGTGATGGAATCGATCGGTCTGAAGGTCGAAGCCGGCTCCGCAGTGGCGGCCGGTTACGCGATGATCCTCGGCATCGACGCGCTGCTCGACATGGGCCGTACCTGCCTGAACGTCACCGGCGACATGGTGTGCACCGCCATCGTTGCCAAGGGCGAGAACGAAATGGACCTGGATCGCTGGGAAGGCCAGGAAGCCAAGGCCAGCGCCTGATCCACGATTGTCATCGCGCTTCGCCGGCGTTCGTCCGGCGCGGCGCATGTCACGGCCCCGGCCCTCCCCGGGGCTGTTTTTTTCCTGATGGCGCCGTCGTGTTCTCTCTTCGGCGCCGCTAAGCTACCATCGGACTCCTGTCCGCAACGCCAGACTGCCGTATGCGCCCAATTCATCCGCTCCGACTGCTCCTCGTCCTGTTAACCGTCGCCGCACTGGTCGGCGCGGTCGCCTGGAGCACCTACCGGATCAGCCAGCAGATGGGCCTGTCGGAACTGCAGGCGACCGGCCGCCACCGGCTGGATCTCTACGCCACCAGCCTCGAACGCGAGATCGGCAAGTACGCCTATTTCCCCGCCACGCTCGGGCTCGAACGCGACGTGCTCGACCTCCTGGCGCACCCCGACAACACCCGCCTGGCCAACACGCTGAACAGCTACCTTGAACGCCTCAACGAACGGGCCCGCACACTCGCCATCTACATCCTCGATCGCCGCGGCAAGGTGCTGGCAGCGAGCAACTGGCGACGCGGCGACAGCTTCGTCGGCGAAGACCTGTCCTTCCGCGAATACTTCCGCGAGGCCATGGAGAACGGCAGCGGCCGCCTGTTCGGCATCGGCACGACGCGCAGCGAACCGGGGTATTACCTTTCGTCCGCCCTCGCCGACCAGGACAAGGTGCTCGGCGTGGCCGTGGTCAAGGTCAGCCTGGAACAACTCGAAAAGTCCTGGACGACCGTTGAAGCGCCGGTGCTGGTCGCCGACGAAAACGGCGTCGTCATCCTCAGTTCGGTCCAGGACTGGAAATTCACCACCCTGCGTCCCCTCGACGAAAGCACGCGCAGCCTTTTCGACCGCACCCAGCAATACAACCGCCGCGCCCTGCAGCCACTGGGATTCAAGGAGCTCTCGCTGCTTGATTTCGGCGCCAGGGTCGTCCGTTTGAATCACGAGCAGCAGGAAACCGTCACTGCTTATCCCGTTGCCGGGAAATTCCTCTGGCAGTCGCTGCCGATGCCCGGCACGCCGTGGACCCTCACCGTCTTCTCGCACATCGACCCGGTCGACAGCATGAGCCGGATTCGTGCCGCGGTGGCCGGCATCAGCACCATCCTGCTCTACATTCTCGCAGCGATGTACCTGCAGCGCAGACGCCACCTGCGCGACCGCCTGGCCGCACGCGAGGCGCTGCAAAAAGCCTACGACGAACTCGAACGCAAGGTCGAGGAACGTACCGCCGATCTGTCGGCCGCCAACCGACAACTGCAGGACGAAGTCGCCGAACGCACGCGCGCCGAGCGTACCCTGCGCGCCGCGCAGGACGAACTGATCCAGGCCGGCAAACTCGCGGTGATCGGCCAGCTCTCGGCGGGAATCGTGCACGAACTCAACCAGCCGCTGGCCGCCCTGCGCACGCTTTCGGGCAACGCGACACGCTTCCTCGAACGCGGCGACGAAGCGACCGCGCGTGCCAATCTCGAGCGGATCGGCCAGCTCGTCGATCGCATGGGCCAGATTACCGGACAGCTGAAAGCCTTCGCCCGCAAGTCCACGGGCAAGGCGCAACCCGTCGACCTGCGAACGGTCGTCAACAACGCCGTCGCCCTCCTCGATCAGCGCCTGCGGACCACTGGCACGTCCGTCGCCCTGCAGCTTCCCGATTCTCCGGCAATGGCGCTGTGCGACCCCAACCGGCTCGAACAGGTCGTGGTTAACCTGGTCGGCAACGCCACCGACGCTGCGGCCGGACTGGAACAGTGCAGAATCGAAATCGGCATGGAGGCGTGCGATGACGCCATCCGTCTGCAAGTCCGCGACCACGGTCCCGGATTGAGCGACGCGGTACGCCAGCGGCTCTTCGAACCCTTCTTCACCACCAAGGAAGCGGGACACGGCCTGGGACTCGGCCTGGCCATCTCCGCCGGAATCGTCAACGATTTCGGTGGTACCCTCGCGGGCGCCAACCACCCCGACGGCGGAGCCATATTCACCCTGGAACTTCCACTCGACCGGACGCCTGCACCGCATGAATCTCAAGGTACTCATCATTGAAGACGACCCGGACGTCCGGCTCGGCTGCGAGCAGGCGCTCCAGCTCGAAGGCATCCCCACGGCCGGGGTAGCCAGCGCCGAGGACGCCGAAGCGCTCATCAGTCCTGATTTCCCGGGCGTCGTGGTCAGCGACATCCGCCTCCCGCGCATGGACGGGCTGAGCTTCCAGCGCCAGTTGGCGGGCATCGACCCGGAACTGCCGGTCGTGCTGATTACCGGCCACGGCGACGTGTCGATGGCCGTCCAGGCGATGAAGGACGGTGCCTACGACTTTATCCAGAAGCCGTTCCCTCCTGAACACCTGGTCGACGTCGTGCGACGCGCCATCGAGAAGCGGCGGCTGGTCCTCGAAGTCCGGCAACTCCGTGCCCGCCTCGAGGGGCAGGACAAGATCGATGCCCGGTTGATCGGGCAATCTGCCGGCATGACTCGTGTCCGCTCGCTGATCGCCAGCCTGGCCAACAGCGCCGCCGACGTGCTGATCCACGGCGAAACCGGCACCGGCAAGGAACTGGTCGCCCGCTGCCTGCACGAGGCCAGCCCGCGCTGCCGCGGCAACTACGTGGCAATCAATTGCGGCGGCCTGCCCGACACGCTGTTCGAGAGCGAGATTTTCGGGCACGAGGCCGGCGCCTATACCGGCGCGGGGAAAAAGCGGATCGGGCGCATTGAATACGCGAGCGGCGGCACGCTGTTCCTCGATGAAATCGAGTCGATGCCGATGGCCATGCAGATCAAGCTCTTGCGCGTATTGCAGGAACGCACCCTCGAACGCCTCGGCTCGAATACGCCGATTCCCATCGACTGCCGGGTCGTCGCGGCGACGAAGGTCGACCTGCGCGCGCTCGCCGAACGCGGCCAGTTCCGCGCCGATCTTTACTACCGCCTGAGCGTCGCGACGATCATGCTGCCGCCCCTGCGCGAACGTCTCGACGACATTCCCCTGCTGTTCCAGCACTTCCTGCTGCAAGCCGCGGCCCGGCACGAGCGACCGGCGCCGCCGGTCGACACCGCGCGCCTGCAGCAGCTGATGGGTTATTCCTGGCCGGGCAACGTGCGCGAACTGCGTAACGTCGCCGACCGCTGCGTCCTTGGCATCGAGTACGGCGCCCCGCCGTTCGGCGAGGAAATTCAGGAGCAGTCGCGCACCCTGCCGGACGCCGTCGACGCGTTCGAGCGCGCCCTGATCGCCGAGGCGATGCAACGCCACCCCGCCAGTCTTTCGCGCTGCGCCGAGGCACTCGGCATCGCGAAGACGACCCTCCACGACAAGATCCGGAAGTACGGGCTGTAGCCGCACCGGAAAGCGTCAGCGCGGCACGGCGGGCACATCGGCAATCCTGCGGCGGATTGGTGGCGAAGAATGCTATATTCGTATCGTTCTGGTATATCGTTCCGAATCTTCGTCCGCCCCCCGACGCCATGAAATACCTTGCCTTCATCTCTCGAATCCGGCGTTCCTCCTTCGCTGCCCTGTCCGGACTGGCGCTCCTCTTGCCTGGAATGTCCGTTCAGGCGCAGGATCTCGGCGCCATCAAGGAACGCGGCGTCATCCGTCATCTGGGCGTGCCGTACGCCCGCTTCGTCATCGGCAACGGCGAAGGCTTCGACGCCGAGATCATGCAACTGTTCGCCAAGCGCATCGGCGTTCGCTACGAGTACGTCTCGACCGACTGGACCAACGTCATCCAGGATCTGATCGGGTACGACGTCGAATATAGGCCGGAGGTACGCACGACGGGCAAGCGCGCCATCCGCGGGGACATCATCGCCAACGGCCTGACTATCCTGCCACCGCGCAAGAAGCTCATCGACTATTCGCAGCCGACCTTCCCGTCGGCCGTCTGGCTGCTCGCCCGCTCCGACTCGAAAGTGACCCCGATCGTCCCGTCCGGGAACCTGGCCAAGGACATCGAGGCGACCAAGGCCAAGCTCAAGGAGGCCAAGACCTTCGTGATGGACGATTCGTGCCTTGATCCCCGGCTGTACGGTCTCGAAGGCAAGGGCTATCGCCTGCAGCGCTTCTCGACGGAAGCCAGCCTCAACGACATGGTTCCGGCGATAGTGAAGAACGAGAGCGAGATGACCCTGCTCGACGTTCCGGACATCATCGTCTCGATGGAAAAATGGCAGGGACAGATCAAGGTCATCGGACCGATCTCCGGCGAGCAACTGATGGCCGCGGGATTCCGCAAGAACTCACCGGAACTTCGGCACGAGTTCGACGCCTTTTTGAGTGAGATCAAGGCCAACGGCACCTACATGCAGCTGGTTAACAAGCACTATCGCTCCGCCCCGCGCTATCTCCCGGAATTCTTCCACGACCCGTCGATCAAGAAGTAATCCTCGTGATGCAGGAAGAAAAGGGAATCTTCAACTTCATCGGGCGGCACAAGAAAAGCGCGCTTACCTTCCTGCTGTTCATCACCTACGCAGGCGCGGTCTTCTGGAGCAACTATCTGTCGCTGCAACGCGTGCAGGACGGTGCCCAGGCCCAGTTCCTGCTGGAAGCCGAGAAGCAGGCCTCGGCGATTTCCTATTTTTTCTCCGAACGGCAGATCGAAACGGCCGAGCTCGCGGAATCCGAACCGGTCGTCAACTTCTTCCGCAACCGCGACCTCGGGATGAGTTTCCAGTACGGACTCGGGGTCAACGTGCAGATGATCGAGGACCGCTTCGAGTATGTCGCCAGGAGAAAACGCGGTGGCAACAAGTCGCTGTTTTCCGGTTTCATGCTGATCGACAAAACCGCCACGCGGGTCGCCCAATGGAACGTTCCCGAACCCGAAGCCGGACTCAGGGACTGGTTGATTCCCGAGAACAGGGAGCGCCGGACGCGCTTGTGTATCCGTAACTGCGGCCTGGTCGTCATGGTTCCGGTCTGGATCAACGAAACCTATCGCGGCGAATTGCTGGCCTGGATCGATGCGGGCGCCAGCTTTGCGCAGTTCGGATCGACACAGACGCGAGGCCACGGTCTTCTGGTCAACCGCGAGAGCGGCGTCCCGCTGCACAGCGATTCCGTCCCGCCGTTTCAAGTGGAAGATCATTGGCAGGAAATACGTACAAAAGCCACGACCGACGGCAAAAGCACGTTGGTAAGCCGCTTCAGACACGACGGGAAGAGCTACACCATCGCCCGAGTGGACATCGAGGACACACCGCTCGCATTCGTTTCCATTTCCGCGGAGCAGGTCGCCGAACACGGCACGGCCCGATTGTTCGTCATCGCTGCGGGGGTCGTGCCGCTGATCGTGATTCTGGTGGGATTTCTCGATGTACTCGAACGGCGGCGGCTGGAAAAACTGCGCATTCAGGCGCAAGTCGAGGCCGAACGCCTGGCCCAGGCGCGCAGCGACTTCCTGGCCAACATGAGCCACGAAATTCGTACGCCGATGAATGCCATCATTGGCATGACGGAGTTGTGCCTGGCGACCAAGCCAAGCCAGAAGCAGCGTAACTACCTGACAAAAATCCAGCAGACATCGGATCTCCTGCTGCGCATCATCAACGACATCCTCGATTTCTCGAAGGTCGAATCCGGCAAGCTCGAACTGGAGAATGCGCCATTCAACCTCGATCGCGTGGTCGGCGACGTCGGCAACCTGCTTTCCGGAAAAGCCGAAAAGAAATCGATCGAAATCGCCATCTTCATCGACGAATCCTGCAACCGGATCTTCATCGGCGACGCCCTGCGCCTCGAACAGGTGCTGATCAACCTGATCGGCAACGCGATCAAGTTTTCCGACCGGGGCAACGTCATCATCCGCGCACGGTGCGAGGAACTGGCCAGGGACGCCGCGCGTCTGCAGGTCGAGATCATCGACGAGGGTATCGGTATTGCCGAGGACCAGTTGGCTCGCTTGTTCAACGCCTTCACCCAGGCCGATGCGACGACCACGCGACGCTATGGCGGCACAGGACTGGGACTGGCCATCTGCAAGCAACTCGTCGAACTGATGGGTGGACAGATCAGCGCTTCGAGTACGACGGGCCGGGGAAGCACATTCGCTTTCTCGGTTCGTCTCGGCATCGACCCGAAGCAGCAATCGCACTTTGTCGCCGCCAGGAAAAAAGTCGCTCTCTTTGCCCGCCGACCGGTACTGGTGATCGACGACAACCCCGTCTATCGCGAAGCGATCGCCAGCCAACTTCGGCAGATCGGCCTGGCGAACGAGGAACGCAGCTCGGGCGAAGAGGCTGTCGCTAGTGCCCGGAAGAAGCCCGGCGCCGAGTATCTGGCCATTCTGGTCGACATGAACATGCCGGGAATGAACGGCGTAGAAACGATTCGCCTCTTGCGTGAAGCCTGGCCGCCGGGGTCCATGCCGCCGATCTTCCTCGTCACGAATTATTCGCTCGACGTCGACCTCGAAGCCGACGCGGCGATGTTCGACGGCATCCTCACCAAGCCGACGACGGCCAGCCGGCTCTTTGCCGAGATCGCCCCGTTCCTCGGCATCCGCGTCGAGCCCGATTTCGTGACGCGAACCCGGGCCGACGTCGATCCGGCACGCCTGCGCGGTCTCGACATCCTGGTGGTCGACGACGTCGAACTCAACCAGGAGGTCGTCCGCGACATGCTGACCGACGCCGGGATGCGCGTACGCGTGGCCGCCAACGGCAGCGAAGCGCTCGCCGCCATCGCCGAACAGCGACCGGACTGCGTGCTGATGGACTGCCAGATGCCGGTCATGGATGGCTACGAGGCAACGCGGCAGATTCGCCTCAACCCCAGGCTTTCCGGCCTGCCGGTCATCGCCCTGACCGCCAATGCCCTGGCATCCGAAAAGGAAAAATGCCGCAACGCCGGGATGGATGGTTATATCGTCAAGCCGGTCAAGTCAGGCGATCTGCTTGGTGCGCTGCTCAAGCACACCCCGGCGCACACCACCTATCAGGAAGCGCAGACGATCCCGCCACAGCCGTCCCAGCCGCGACAGGAGCCCGCCACATCCGCCGTGCTGGCCATGCCGGAACTCCCCGGCATCGAAACCGACGTCGGGCTGCGTTACGCCAACGGCAAGATTGCCAACTACTTCAAGATCCTCCACATCTTCCACGACACGCACGGAAAGACCTTTCCGGCAAACTTCAGGAAAGCAGTGGAACGGGCCAACTGGGACGAGGCCATCCGGCACGCCCACTCGCTCAAGAGCGCCGCACGCACCATCGGCGCGATTCGTCTCGGCGAGATGGCCAAGGAACTCGAAGACGCCTGCCATGAACAGCACGTCGATTTCGTCCGGCAACGCTTCGACCTTGTAACGCACGAACTGGACGTCGTCTTCACCGGGCTTTCGTCCCTGCCCGCCGCCTGATCGCCGCACGCCCGGGCGCCAGGCGGTACAATGCCCGGATTTTCCCGGCCAGGAGCAGATCATGAGCGTATCCCTCGTTCTTACCGCCATCGGCGACGACAGGCCCGGCCTCGTCGAACAGCTATCCACGGTCATCAGCCGGCACAACGGCAACTGGCTGGAATCCTCGATGTCGCACCTGGCCGGCAAGTTCGCCGGGATCGTCTGCGTTTCCATCGGCGAGAGCGATCTGGACGCCCTCAAGCGCGACCTCGCTGCGCTGCCGGGACTGCGCATCACTGCCGAGGCTTCCGGCGAGACGCCGGGAGAGTCCGGACGGCGCTTGACCCTGGCCCTCGTCGGCCACGACCGCATCGGCATCGTGTGCGAAGTGGCACAGGTGCTCGCACGACACGCAGTCAACGTCGAAGAGCTGAACACCCACACCGCCAGCGCGCCGATGTCGGCGGAAATTCTTTTCCACGCCACCGCCGAACTGACGGCCTCGCCGACGCTCGACACCCAGGCGCTCGTCCGCGAGCTGGAGCAGATTTCCAACGACCTGATGGTCGACATCACCCTCGATGAAACCATCCGACCCTGACTTTTTCGCCCTCATCTCACCAACACCCAACAGAACACCATGGCTCAATACGTAATGTCGATGCTCCGCGTGAGCAAGATCGTTCCCCCGAAACGGCAGATCATCAAGGACATCTCCCTGTCCTTCTTCCCCGGCGCCAAGATTGGCCTGCTCGGCCTCAACGGTTCTGGCAAATCGACCGTGCTGCGCATCATGGCCGGCGTCGACAAGGAATACGACGGCGAAGTCCAGCACCTCGCCGGCATCCGCATCGGTTACCTGCCGCAGGAACCGCAACTCGACCCGGAACTGACCGTGCGCCAGGAAGTGGAAGCCGGCATGGGCGAAGTCATGGAAGCGCAGGCCAAGCTTGAAGCGGTTTATGCTGCCTACGCCGAACCGGATGCCGACTTCGACAAGCTCGCCGAGGAACAGGCGCGGCTCGAAGCAATCATCGCCACCGCCGGTTCCGACACAGAGAACCAGATGGAAATCGCCGCCGACGCGCTGCGCCTGCCACCGTGGGACGCCTCGATCAAGAACCTCTCCGGCGGTGAGAAACGCCGCGTCGCCCTGTGCAAGCTGCTGCTCTCGAAACCCGACATGCTGCTGCTCGACGAACCAACCAACCACCTCGACGCCGAATCGGTCGAATGGCTGGAGCAATTCCTCTGCCGCTTCCCCGGCACCGTCGTCGCCGTCACCCACGACCGCTACTTCCTCGACAACGCCGCCGAGTGGATCCTCGAACTAGACCGCGGCCACGGCATTCCCTGGAAGGGCAACTATTCTTCCTGGCTGGAACAGAAGGAGGCCCGCCTCGAACAGGAACAGAAACAGGTCGACGCGCACATGAAGTCGATGAAGCAGGAACTCGAATGGGTGCGCCAGAACCCCAAGGCCCGCCAGGCCAAGAGCAAGGCGCGTCTCGCCCGCTTCGACGAACTCTCCAACGTCGACTACCAGAAGCGCAACGAAACGCAGGAAATCTTCATCCCGGTCGGCGAGCGCCTGGGCAACAAGGTCATCGAGTTCAAGGACGTCAGCAAGGCCTTCGGCGACCGCCTGCTGATGGACAAGCTGTCATTCAGCATCCCGCCCGGGGCCATCGTCGGCATCATCGGCCCGAACGGCGCCGGCAAATCGACGCTGTTCCGCATGCTCACCGGTCAACAGCAGCCGGATTCCGGTGCTATCGAGATCGGCGAAACGGTCAAGCTGGCCTACGTTGACCAGAGCCGTGACTGCCTCGACGGCAACAAGACGGTCTTCGACGAGATTTCCGGCGGAGCCGACATTCTCACGGTCGGCAAGTACGAAACGCCGGCACGCGCCTACATCGGCCGCTTCAACTTCAAGGGCGGCGACCAGCAGAAGTTCGTCGGCCAGCTTTCCGGCGGCGAACGCGGCCGCCTGCACATGGCCAAGACGCTGATTTCCGGCGGCAACGTCCTCCTGCTCGACGAACCGTCAAACGATCTCGACGTGGAAACGCTGCGCGCGCTGGAAGACGCCCTGCTGGAATTCGCCGGCAGCGTGCTGGTCATCTCGCACGACCGCTGGTTCCTCGACCGCATCTGTACGCACATCCTGGCCTGCGAGGGCGATTCGCAGTGGACCTTCTTCACCGGAAACTACCAGGAATACGAGCAGGACAAGATCAAGCGACTGGGCGAGGAAGGCGCCAAACCGAAGCGGATCCGCTACCGCCCCATCACGCGCTGACCACGCCTTAGCAAAAGACCCGCACAACGCGGGTCTTTTTTGTTTCCCTGACACCCCGCCTGCGGCCGGGCATCAGCGGATGCGGAATAATACCGCGCGATCGGCAGATCCGCGCGGTATTCGCTGAATCAGTGCTCGGCCTTGAGGCTGGCGGAAAAAGCTTGTTCCATGCTCTCGGGGAACTGGAACTGGGCAAACGCGCTATGGATACGCTCCTGGTCTACACTGGCGCTTTCGTCCTTGAAGCGGATCCCCAGCGGACGGCCATTCGAGGCCAGGGTGGCAAAGGCATAACGCCAGCGTTGTGCTTCGGCGAGACGCTCGCGCAGTTCGCGTTCATTGGTGATCGCGATGCCGGCTTGCTTCAAAGAATCCAGAAACTCATCAAACGACTCGTTGCTCAGACTGCCCATAATCAGACTCCATTTGAATACGGTGAATGCTCACCATGAGGCCAATAACGCGTCTCGTTGAGACCGGTTGACACCGATTAACAGAAAATCCGTACGTGAATTCACGTACACAACCCACGTACACGATGCCCCCCTTCCCTTAGCGAGATCCGTACCACGGAAAAAACGTCTTGATCATCATATACTTGCGCCCTGTCTTGACGGTAGAACAGGCTGTTCTTTTCGCGACTGCCCGACACCTTCGCCCATAGCACACGCCGTTTTCGTTACAAATCATATACATAATCAGTCGCCACATAACGACACGGAATTCAACCCTGCCCTTACGGTTTTCCCATGCCCGACCGCCGAAACGAACTCGAACTGCTCGCCCCCGCACGAAATGCCGATTTTGGTATCGCGGCGATCGATCATGGCGCCGATGCGGTCTATATCGGCGGCCCGCTTTTCGGCGCCCGCGCCAGCGCCGGCAACACGATCGACGACATCGCGCGTCTCGCCGCCTACGCGCATCGTTTCAACGCCCGGGTGCTGGTGGCGCTCAACACCATCCTGCGCGACGAGGAACTGGAGGGGGCCGCGCAGCTGGTACGGCAGGTCTACGAAGCTGGCGCCGACGCACTGATCGTGCAGGACATGGGGCTGCTCGAACTCGATCTGCCGCCGATCGAACTGCATGCCAGCACCCAGTGCGACATCCGGACGCCGCAGAAAGCGCGTTTTCTTGAGGACGTCGGTTTCTCGCAGATGGTTCTGGCGCGGGAACTGTCGTTGAACGAAATTCGCGCAATCGCCGAACAAACCACGGCGACGCTCGAGTTCTTCATCCACGGCGCGCTGTGCGTCAGCTACAGCGGCCAGTGCTACCTGAGCCACGCCTGCACCGGGCGCAGCGCCAATCGCGGCGACTGTTCGCAGGCCTGCCGCCTGCCCTATTCGCTGGCCGATGCGCAGGGGCAAAAAATCGCTGCCAACCGCCACCTGCTTTCGCTGAAGGACAACGAGCAGACGGACAACCTGGAGGCGCTGATCGACGCCGGTATCCGCTCCTTCAAGATCGAGGGGCGGCTCAAGGACCTGTCCTACGTCAAGAACATCACCGCCCATTACCGGCAGCGGATCGACACCATCCTCGACACATCAGCCACGCTGCGCCGCGCCTCGGCCGGCCGCTGCACCTTCTCTTTCACCCCGGCGCCGGAAAAGACATTCAACCGCGGCGCCACCGACTACTTCGTGCGCCAGCGCAGCGCGGAGATTGGCGCCTTCGATACGCCAAAGTTCGCCGGCGAATCGATCGGGGTGATCGGCAGGATCAATCGGGACAGTTTCGAGCTGGCAACAGAGGCCGAACTGAACAACGGCGACGGCTTGACCTTTTTCGACGCGAACAACGAACTGACCGGCTTGCGCGTCAATCGCGCCGAGCCGATCGCCAACGGCTTCCGGATTCACCCGGCGCTGGAGAACGGCAAACTCCCCGCCGGGCTGAAACCGGGAACGACGCTCCACCGCAACCTCGATCAGGCGTTCGAGCGCCAACTCGCCAAGAAAAGTGCTGAACGACGGATTCCTGTCCACATGCGTCTGGAAGAAACGCAGGACGGATTGGCGCTGCAACTGACTGACGAGCGCGGCGTCTCCGCGACAGCCACGCGAGCCTGCCCGAAAGAGGCGGCGCAGGAACCGGAACGCGCCCTCGCCTGCCTGCGCGAGGGGCTGGGCAAACTCGGCGCGACGATCTATCAAACCGAGTCGGTCGATCTGGCACTGTCCACACCGTTATTCATTCCGGCATCGACACTCAACGCCCTGCGCCGCGATGCCGTGGAGGCACTCGAAACGGCGCGATTAGCGTCCTGGACACGCCCGCAACGCCGGCCCGCGACCGTCCCGCCGGCGCCCTACCCCGACGACACGCTGAGCTATCTCGGCAACGTCTATAACCAGAAGGCGCGCGACTTTTACGCACGCCACGGCGTCAAGGTCATCGCCCCGGCCTTCGAATGCGGCCAGGAACGCGGCGAAGTCTCGCTGATGATCACCAAGCACTGCCTGCGCTTTTCCTTCAACCTCTGCCCGAAGCAAGTGAAAGGCATTCGCCCCGACTCGCTGGTTCTGGAAAACGGCAACGACAAGCTGACCTTGCGCTTCGACTGCAAGCGCTGCGAAATGCACGTCGTCGGGCGCATGAAGCAGAAGCGGACGATTCCGCTGCACAGCCCGAAAAAATAACTCAGTATGCCTGGTCCCAGCGCCGGGAAAGACGCAGGGCGCAGTTGATCAGGCCGACCATGCTGTAGGTCTGTACGAAGTTGCCCCACAACTCGCCCGTCCGGCTGCAGTAGTCCTCGGCCAACAGGCCCTGCGGATTGCAGCGGCTGAGCAGCGTTTCGAAGATCTGGCGCGCTTCGTCCTTGCGCCCCAGCGCCTGCAAGGCGTAGACGTACCAGAAGGTGCAAACGAGGAAGGCGTTGTCGGGCGTGCCGAAATCGTCCTGCTCGACGTAGCGGTAGATGAAGTCCCCGTGCTTGAGTTCGGCCTCGATGGCGGCGACCGTCGAGACGAAGCGCGGGTCACTCGCTGAGAGAAAGCCGAACTCGTGCAGCAGCAGCATGCTGGCGTCGAGCGCGTCGTCGCCCCAGGCGGCGACGAAGGCCTGCTTCTTCTCGTTCCAGGCCTCCTCGCAGATGATGCGGTGCATCCGGTTGGCTTCCTCGCGCCAGTAGGTCTCGCGCTCGGTCAGATTCAACTGGCGGGCGATGCGCGAAAGGCGATCGCAGGCGGCCCAGCAGGTCACGCTCGAATAGGTGTGCACGCGGGTACGGCCGCGCAATTCCCAGATGCCGGCGTCCGGCTGGTCGAAATTCGCCTGCGCCTTCACCCCCAGCGGTTCAAGCCGGCGGAAGAGGTCCGCGTCGCCACGACGGAACAGGCGGTGGTCGAAGAACATGTGGGTCGCCGAGAGAATCGCCGAACCATAGACATCGTGCTGGATCTGCTCATAGGCCAGGTTGCCGACACGCACCGGCCCCATCCCGCGATAGCCGGCCAGCGCGGGAGCGACGTTCTCATGAAGATGCTCCTCTCCACTGATGCCGTACACCGGCTGCAACACGCCGTGCTCCTCGCCCGCCGCCACGTTCAGGATGTAGCCGAGATACTTCTCCATGGTGCTGGTCGCGCCCAGCCGGTTGAGCGCGTTGACCACGAAATAGCCGTCGCGCAGCCAGCAGTAACGGTAATCCCAGTTCCGCCCGGAGTCGGCGTGCTCCGGGATCGAGGTCGTCATCGCCGCGACGATCGCGCCCGTGTCCTCGCAGGCGTTCAGCTGCAGGGTGATCGCCGCACGGATCACCTCGTCCTGCCATTCGACCGGCACGAACAGGCTGCGCACCCAGCCGTGCCAGTAACCGCGGGTTTCCTCGAGAAAACGCCGCCCGACCATTTCGACCGACTCGTGCAGCGTTTCATCGCCGCCGAGCACGAAGGTCAGCGTGTCATCGACGAAGACCGGCCGGCGTTCCATGATCGCGCTGATCGACGCATCGGTTGTCAGGCGCAAGGTCGGTTCCGGCCCGACGTAGCGGATGTGGTGGCTGCCGAAGGTCAGTTCGGGCGCCCGTTCGCCGTAACTCGCCAGCGGCTGCAGGTTGATCGTCACCCGTGGCGTCCCGGCGACGCGGCGCACCCGCCGGACCAGCATCATCGGATGGAACATCCGCCCGAACAGGTGGAAGCGCGGCGCGAAATCGGTCACTTCGACGCAACCGCCCTGGCTGTCGTGGAGGGTCGTTACAAGGATGGCCGTATTGGTTTCGTAGCGCTGTTCGGCGTGGGAAAAGTCGACGAGCTCGATGCCGAAGGCGCCCCGGCCGGCTTCGTGACCTTCCGGCTGCAGGAGGTGGCAGAAGACCGGATCGCCGTCGAAACGCGGAAAACAACTCCAGACGATCCGCCCGTGCTCGTCGACCAGCGCACTGATCGCCCCGTTGCCGATCAACCCCAGATTCAGGTTGGCCATTGCCCGCTCCTTTCGTGTAAACGTTTGCATCGATCAGCCCGCATTCTTGCACAGCGGGTGACAAAATGGATTTGCACAAATATAATCGACGCCGGATTTTCTGGATTTTCAACGGCAGCCGGACCGCGTTTCTCGAAACCGCGGCTCCTTCAGCACCCAGCAGCATCCCGCGCACAATGAACGATCCGAACCGGATCACCGACTTGCGGGACCGGCACTGTCCGGAATGACGGCTTCACCCACTGAGCCATGAACCTCGCCCCGAGGTTAACGCTGTCCCTGCTCTGCCATGTTCGCAACGGAGATACCGCCATGAACGCTTTTCGCCTGCAGTTCCGTTTCATCGCACCGCTGTTTCTGGTCATCGCCCTCACGGCCTACCTGACCGTGCCGCTGGTCGACCAGTTCTCGCTGCGCTGGACGGTCCGCGACCTGAACAGCCGGGCGGAACTGGTCGCCAACACGATCAGCGAAAACGTCATCGACAGCATCATCAGTTTCGACAACGTCCGCCTGGAAGCCCTTTTCAACCGCCTGATCGCCAACGAGCGCATGCTGGGCATCGGCTTGTGCGATCACGAAGGCAACCTGCGCGAGAGGACGAGCGGCTTCCCGGACGACATCACCTGTCCCATCGCCGACCAGGTCGTGGCGCAAAGTTCGCCGACGCTGAAGCTCCCTCGAGGTTCGGTGCATATCGCCGTCGAACCGCTCTCCCGACCGCCCCTGAACCTCGGCGAACTCGTGCTCGTGCATGACCTGAGCTTCGCGGAAAAACGCGGCGAAGATACCCGCCGCTACCTGATCCTGTTCTTCGTGATCCTCGGCGCGGTGATTGCCCTGATCACCGTGATCACCGCCCATCTCAGTCTGCGCGGCTGGGTTACCGGCGTACGCGAACTGCTGCGCGGCGGCAATCCGCTCAAGGCGTTTGAAAACCCGACGTCGGAACTGCAACCGCTCGCCCACGAGTTGCGCGCGCTGCTGCGCGAAATGGAAGACGAACGCCGCGCCCGTGAAAACCCGCCGGATCTGTGGACGCCGGACAAGCTGCGCGATCTGCTGCACGCCGACCTGCGCGGCGACGAGGTCCTGGTCGTCTCCAACCGCGAACCGTACATCCACGAGAAGACCCCTGACGGCATCGTCGTCAAGCGCCCGGCCAGCGGGCTGGTCACCGCCGTCGAACCGGTCATGCGCGCCTGTTCCGGCACCTGGATCGCGCACGGCAGCGGCTCGGGCGACAAGGAATCCGTCGACGAGCACGACATCGTCCGCGTCCCGCCCGAGCGCCCCGCCTACTCGCTCAAGCGCGTCTGGCTGACCCGCGAGGAGGAGGAAGGCTACTACTTCGGCTTCGCCAACGAGGGGCTCTGGCCGCTCTGCCACATCGCGCACGTGCGTCCGGTGTTCCGCGTTTCCGACTGGGAGTACTACAAGGCCGTCAACCAGCGCTTCGCCGACAAGGTCGTCGCTTCCGCCCGCACCGACGATCCGGTGATCCTCGTCCAGGATTACCACTTCGCCCTGCTGCCGCAGCTGATCCGCGAACGCCTGCCGCGGGCGACGATCATCACCTTCTGGCACATCCCCTGGCCGAACCCGGAATCGTTCGGCATCTGCCCGTGGCGCAAGGAAATCCTGCGCGGCATGCTCGGCAGCAGCATCCTCGGTTTCCACACACGCTATCACTGCAAGAACTTCATCGAGACCGTCGACCGCTTCCTGGAAACGCGCATCGAACACGAGCACTCGATCATCACTCTCGACGGGCAGGAAACGCTGATCAAGAACTATCCGATCTCGATCAACTGGCCGGAACCGGCGGAAGAAGCCGCCTGGCCGTCGATCGAGGCATGCCGGAAGGAATTGCGCGCGCGCTTCGACCTCCCCGAGGACCGGATGATCGCCATCGGGGTCGACCGTTTCGACTACACCAAGGGCATCCTCGAGCGCGCCAACGCAGTGGAACGCCTGCTGGAAAAACACCCGGAACTGATCGGCAAGTTCACCCTGATCCAGGTCGCGGCGCCGTCGCGCAGCGAGCTCGACGAATACCGTTACTTCCAGGAGCGGCTGGCACGGCGCGAAGCCGAGATCAACGAGCGTTTCGGCGGTCCGGACTACTGGCCGTTCATCCTGCTCGCGCAGCACCAGGACAGTGAAACCGTCCACCGCTACTACCGCGGCGCCGACGTCTGCGTCGTCACCAGCCTGCACGACGGAATGAACCTCGTTAGCAAGGAATTCATCGCCAGCCGCAACGACGAAAAAGGCGTGCTGATCCTCAGCCAGTTCGCCGGGGCCGCTGGAGAACTCCCGGAGGCGCTGATCGTCAACCCGTACCACGTTGAGGAAACCGCCGATGCGCTCTACCGCGCGCTGACCATGCCCGAAGCCGAGCAGCGCGACCGGATGCGCACCTTGCGCGCCACGGTGCGCGAACGCAACGTCTATCGCTGGGCCGGCTTCATGTTGCTCGACGCCGCTCGCATCCGCCGGCGCGAGCGGATCGAGGCCCGCCTGCTGACGCACACGGAGAATCATTGATGCGCTACATCTTTTCCCCGCAAGGCGAGGCCGCGATGGCCCGCTTCATCCGCAAGGACACCCTGCTGGCCTTCGATTTCGACGGCACGCTCGCCCCCATCGTGCCCTTGCCCGATGCGGCGCGCACGCCGACGGCGATCTGCCTGGCCATGCGGCGCCTGTGCGAAATCGCCAGCGTCGCCGTCATCACCGGCCGCTCGATCGCCGACATCCGCGAGCGGCTCGATTTCGCCCCCACGTACATCGTCGGCAACCACGGCGCCGAGGGGCTGCCCGGATCAACCGGCGGGGACGAACCGTGCCCCGACGCCGAAGCCTGGATACGCCAGATCGACGCCTCCCGCCACAGCCTTCCGCCGGGCATCGTCCTGGAGGACAAGGGCCATTCGCTGTCGCTGCACTACCGCACCGCCTCCAACCGCGCGATGGCGAAGCAGGCCATCGACGCCCTGGTGCAGACGCTGTCGCCGCAGCCGCGGGTGATCGGCGGCAAATGCGTGGTCAACCTGCTGCCGGCCAACGCCGCCGACAAATTCGATGCCCTGCTCGCCCTGCAACGTCATGAAGGCGCCAGCAACGCGCTGTTCATCGGCGACGACGAAACCGACGAGAACGTTTTCCGCCGCGCACTGCCCGACTGGCTGACCATCCGCGTCGGCCACGACACCCCGTCGGCCGCCGCCTACTGTCTGAATTCACAAAACGAAATGGCATCACTGATCCAGCGGATCGACGGCATGATCCGCGCCCAACGAAAGGAGTCCGCATGATGAAAAACCTGCAGCGCTTCATCGAACAGAACAGTACCGAACAACTGCTGACGGCCCTCGCGCTGGCTGTCGGCGCGTTCATCGTTCTTTACGTCGCCCGGGCGCTGCTGACCCGCAAGCTCAAGCAGTGGTCGCAGCGCAGCAGCACCCAGTGGGACGACCTGCTCGCCGACGTCGTCGGTGCCACGCACAACCTGATGCTGGCCGGCATCTCCGTGCTGATCGGCCTGCACAACCTCACCTTGTCACCCAAGCTCGAGCAGATCATTTCCCACGGCTTCACGCTGATCCTCATCTCCCAGGTCGGCTTCTGGGGACACCGCGCGATCCGCGGCTGGCGGACGCTGCAGATACGCCGATCGCAGGAATCGGAAAACGGCGCCGCGGCGATGAACTACGGGGTGATCGCCTTCCTCGGCGAAATGGCGCTATGGATCGTGCTGATCCTGATGATCCTCGACAACCTCGGGGTCAATATCACAACCTTGGTAGCCAGTTTGGGGATCGGCGGTATCGCGGTCGCCCTGGCGGTACAGAACATCCTCGGCGACCTGTTCGCCTCGCTCTCGATCGCCCTCGACAAACCCTTCGTCGCCGGCGACTTCATCATCATCGACACGGCGATGGGCACGGTGAAGCAGGTCGGACTGAAGACAACCCGCATCCAGAGCCTGACCGGCGAAGAGTTGATCCTGTCCAACGCCGACCTGTTGAAAAGCCGTATCCGCAACATGAAGCGCATGGAGGAACGCCGCATCGTCTTCCAGATCGGGCTGGTTTTCGGCACCTCTTCGGAAAAGCTGCGCAAGGCCAACGAAATCATCGCCGACACGGTCCGCTCGCAGCCAAACGCCCGCCTCGACCGCGCCCATTTCAAGGCCATCGGCGCCAGCAGCCTCGATTTCGAGGTCGTCTATTACGTGCTCACGCCTGACTACAACCAGTACATGGATACCCAGCAGGCCATCAACCTGACCCTGATCGAACGGCTGGAAGCCGAAGGCATCGAATTCGCATTCCCGACGCAGACCCTGCACATCGCCAAAGCGGAAAAATGAGCGCACACCCACCGGTTGCCTCGCTCGACATGGAGGTGCTGCGGCAGTTCCGGATCATCTTTCGGTCGGTTCGCAAGCACTTCCAGATCGTCGAAAGCCGCGTCGGCCTGCGCGGCTCCCTGCTCTGGGCGCTGGCCATCGTTGCCGAACAGCCGGGCATCAGCCTGACCCGGCTGGCCAGCGCGATGTCGGTACACCAGTCGACGGCGAGCAACCTCCTCGCCCGGCTGATCGAGCTCGAGCTCGTACGCAAGGAGCGGAACATGCGCGACAACCGCATCGCCGGGTTGTACGTCACCGACACCGGCCGCTCGCGCCTCGCGCAGGCCCCCGGCCCGCTACGCGGTTTGCTGCCGGACGCCCTGCAGAAACTGCCGGCAGACACCCTGGCAGAACTGCACGGCGACCTGCAACTGCTGCTCGAGCAAATGGAAACGCTCGAAACGAAAGGCGAGGGAATTCCTCTCGCCGATCTGTGATTTAGCCGACAGATCAAACGTTCACATCCACCACCAACCGACCGCGCACCTTTCCCTCAAGCAATTGCGCTGCCCGCGGAATCGCCTCGGCGAGGCCGATTTCCTTCATCATCGACTCCAGCCGGGAAAGGTCGAGGTCGACCGCCAGCCGCCGCCAGGCTTCGATCCGAACCTCACGCGGGGCCATGACGCTATCGATGCCGGCCAGCGTGACGCCACGCAGGATAAACGGCGCAACAGTAGCCGGCAAATCCATCCCGCCCGCCAGGCCGCACGCCGCGACCACGCCGCCGTACTTCATCGATGCGCAGAGATTCGCCAGCACGTGGCTCCCGACCACATCAACAGCCCCCGCCCAGCGCTCACGGGCCAGCGGCTTGCCCGGCGCGGCGAACGCGGCGCGCTCCATCACCTCGGCGGCGCCAAGCCCTTTCAGATAGTCCGCTTCTTCCGGCCGGCCGCTGACCGCCACGACGGTATAGCCCAGCTTCGCCAGCAGCGCGACCGCGACGCTGCCGACGCCGCCCGCAGCGCCGGTAACAACGACTTCGCCCTTTGCCGGCGTGACGCCATGCCGCTCAAGGGCCATGACGCAGAGCATGGCGGTGTAGCCCGCCGTCCCGATGGCCATCGCCTGCCGCGGCGACAACGCCGCCGGCAGCGGCACCAGCCACTCGCCCTTGAGCCGGGCCTTCTGCGCCAATCCGCCCCAATGCGTTTCGCCGACGCCCCAGCCGTTCAACACCACCTTGTCGCCTGCTTTCCATTCAGCAGAATCGCTCGCCTCCACCGTGCCCACGAGGTCGATGCCGGGCACCATCGGGAATTTGCGCACGACCGGTCCCTTGCCGGTTATCGCCAACCCGTCCTTGTAGTTCAGGGTCGAGTAGTCCACCGCGACGGTGACATCGCCCTCCGGCAGTTGTGCGGCGTCGATGTCCTTCACGGCGGCGCGGTAGCCCGCCTCATCCTTTTCAATAACGATGCCCTTGAACATTTGTTTCTCCTAAAAATTAGACCGATCGTCTAAAAAAACGCAAAAAAATCAGCGTCTGGCGACGCCCGCAAAAAAACCGTCCGCGAAGATTTCCAGCGGAGCAACGCTTTTCTCCAACTTGGCACGCATCACCGCGCCTTCCCAGCCGATCCAGAAGAACGAGGCCAAGCGCTGGCAATCGGCATCCTCGGCAATCTCGCCAACCGCCCTCGCCACCTCGAAGTTCCTCGCCAGACGATCCTGCCAATCGGCAAACACCGCGTTGAGCTGCGCCCGGTAGGTTTCGGGCAACGTTCCCATTTCCTGCCCGAGATTCCCGGCCAGGCAGCCGCGCGAAAAATCGAACTTCTGCATGCCATGTTGCGCGTCGGCGATGAACGCGTGGAGCCTCGCCAGTGGCGAGAGCGCCGCGTTGCCCAGATGCCTTTCCAGCTTGCGCAGGAAATAGACCCGGTAGCATTCGATCAACTCGGCGCCAAACGCTTCCTTGCTCTTGAAGTAGTTGTAGAACGACCCCTTCGGCACGCCGACACGGCGCAGAATCTGATCAATCCCGGTCGATGAAAATCCCTGTTCAGTGAGCAATTCGACCCCGGTGCGCAAAAGCAATTCGCGCGTTTCCCCGAGGTCGGCGGCATGCTTGCACGGCCGCCCGCGACGGCGAGCAAGAGGACGATCGTGTTCCGGATTCATGGTGGCGCGAATATTAGACCGATCGTCTAATATTCACAACCCTGCCAAGGCACCTTGCGCGGATCAGCCGGATTACCCTCTTGAAGCCAGGTCTGCAACGGACCCTCGCACGACGAGTTCCGGAGCAAATATGTATTTATCCACTTTCTCTTCGGGATGGCTCAACCGGTGCACAACTCGCGCAACCATTTTCCGGGCCATTTCACTCATCGGTGGGTGCACTGAGGTTATGCCCGGCGGGATGAAGGCGGCGATCGGCAGATCGTCCATGCCGACGACCGATATGTCGTCCGGCACGCGCAAACCGAAGTTCTGAAAGCCCAGAATCAGCCCGGTGGCGAGCATGTCGTTGAGCGCAACGACCCCCGTCGGACGCTCCTTCTTCTCCACGATCTGCTCAGCAATGATTCGCCCTAGCTGGAGCATTTCGTCGTCGCCGTAGTTCGTCGTGGCCTTTCCCTTGATGATCTCCGACGATTCTGCGAGTCCAGCGGCCTTTGTCGCCGTGAGAAAACCTTCGATCTTGTCCGACCGGCTGACACTTTTGCCCGACGCAGTGGCGAACGCCAGGCGCCGATGGCCCCGCTCAATGAGATGATTAACCGCTAGCGTGATGGCCTTGATGTGATCGATGGAGACGTAATCCGCATTCAGCGGACTTCCCGGAAGCGGCCTTTGATCGTGGCACACGGCAACCAGTCCACGCTTGATCGAGTCGCGAAAATGACTCTGCTGAAGCAGGGGCGAGACGATGATGACACCCCGGATGCCATGAGACCAGAGATCCAGGAGAAAAGACATTTCCTTTTTGGGATCACGGTCGGTATTCCCGACCAGGATGCGATAACCGAACTGGCTTTGCGCCGCGATCTCGACTTCACGTGCCAACAGTCCCCAGGTCGGCGTCGCCACCGACGGAACCAGCAGGCCGATCAGCGGGGTGTGCCCGGTTTTCAGGAAACGCGCCGCGCGGTTGGGTTGATACCCTAGCTCGGCGATCGCATCCTGAACACGGCGGAGAATATCCGCGTTGACGGTTTGCGTCCGCCCGTTAACGACGTTGGAAACCGTACTGACGGAAACGCCCGCCTGCTCTGCGACATCTCGTAATCGAACCATGGTTTCTTTTGATTTTCAGGCATGGGCTGAGCAGACATCGCCGGGGTCTGCCCAGCCAGGGCTACGTTACTTACTTGATCTGCTCAATGCGGGCGATATAGTCCTTCCAGTGCGGGAAGTCCTGCAGCAGCTTGGCATTTACAGCTTCCCTGAACGCCTTGTTGTTCAGGCCGTTGCTCTCGTCGATGAATTTTACGCCCTTCTCTTCGATCTTGGCGCGGGCCTCCTTCTCGTCGCCGACCGCCCATTGCAGGCTGCGATTGGCCATCTCGACCATGGCTTCATCAATCAGCGCACGATTCTTCTCAGACAAGGACTTCCAGACCTTTTCGTTGATGAACGCAGAAAGGACCGACTGCATGTGGCCGGTCATGATGACGTGCGTCTGCACCTCGTAGAACTTCAGAGCAAAGATGTTCGTCAGGGGATTCTCCTGACCGCTGACCATGCCCGACAGAAGGCTCGTGTACAACTCGGTAATTTCAACCGGAGTCGGAATCGCCCCCATGCCCTGAATCATCGTCTGCCAGAGTTGCAGCGGAACCGCACGTATCTTCTTGCCTTTCAGGTCAGCAGGGGAATAGACCGGGAAATTGGTCGACATCTGCCTGGCCCCCCGATAGAAGGTGCCCAGAACACGCATGTTCGCCGTCTTCACGAGTTTTTCGTTCAACTCACGTAGAACGGGCGACGTTTTTGGCGACGTGGCCAGGACGGCATGGTGGCCATCCCGGTAAATGTACGGTGCATTGAACACCGACATGTCCGGCAGGAATTTTCCCAGCGACGCGAAGTCGTGATGCCCCATGCCAATGGCGCCCATCTTGACCCCATCGACCATCTCGGCGACGCCGCCAAGTTGGGAGTTGGGGAAGATTTGCAGGGTGACTTCGCCTTTGGTTTTTTCCTTGATCAAGTCAGCAAGTTCAGAGGCATAGCGGGTTTGCGACTCGTTGGCCATGCCGACGTGGGCATACTTGATGACGACCGGCTTGTTTTGCGCGTACGCAGCCGATCCGAACGCGATGCTCAGGCAGAGAAACGACAAAAGCTTTTTCATGAGACCCCCATATAAGAAATAGACTTCACCTCATCCAGCAACACCCAAAACACCGGGCCAACCGGCCCGGCGACCTGACAATGAATTGTTTTCTGGCGATCAAAGATCACCGATGGCATCCCACCGAGTGAAATCGGCGTCGGTCATTTCCGTCAGCACGATCACGGAGAAGGTCAGCACCTTGCAACCTTCTTCCAGATGGCCACCGAAGGCCACCTTCGAGTCGGAAAAGGTAATGTGGGAGTGCACCCTGCCGGCAATCACGAAGCCGTTGATGTTGACGATGTCGCACCCCTGCTCACCCTTGGGATAGGCCTCGTGCGGGGGGTTGACCATGCTATCGACGACGTGAAAGTGATAGCTTTTCACCGAACCGATGCCCGTCAAGATCACGGCATTCTGGATACCGTTCTCTTCCACGGCCTTACGCAGGGACAAAAGAATGTCTTCGTCGGGATTGAGTCGGACAAAAAACAGATTCTGGTTGGTATAACGAAAGCAATTCATTGGATACCTCGCGGACGGGGCGCCGATCACTTGATCAGCTGGTTGGGAATCCACAGAACGATCTGTGGGACGTACGTAATCAACAACAAGGTGATCCCCAGCGGGATGTAATACGGCGTGATTTCCCGAACGACATCCCTGATCGGGACTTGCCCGACCTTGCTGATCATGAAGAGCGACAGTCCCAGCGGAGGGGTAATCAGCCCGCACATGATGTTGAACACGAACACCAGTCCGAGATGGATCGGGTCGACCCCGGCCTGAACCATCGGCGGGACGATGATTGGAACGAACAAAAGGATGGCCGTGGTGCTATCCAGGAACATGCCGACAACGAACAGCAGCACGTTGAGAAGCATCAAAAGAACCAGCGGGTTATCAGAAATCGAGGTAAACCACTGCGAGAATGTCTGCGGGATCTGTTCCGCCGCAAGAATCCACCCGAAGATAGCCGCGGCGGCGACGATGATCAGAACGCAGCAGGTCGACTTGATGGTTTCGTAAAGGGCGTGCGGCAAACTCCGCCATGAGAGTTCGCGATAAACAAACTTGCTGATCAGCAGGACATAGCCAACGGTGAGTGCAGATGCTTCCGTCGGTGTGAAGATTCCGGTCAGCATGCCGATCACCAGCAGAACAGGCGTCATCAACGCCGGGAAGGCCGGCAAGAACGCGTCGATCACAACACGCCAACTCGGCCAATGCGGGGCACGGGGGAAGTTCCGCCGCTTCGCCAGAATGGCGGTGAGCGCCATCATCGCCGCGACTGCGAGAATCGCCGGCCCGATCCCGCCGACCAGCAATTTCACCACGGAGACCCCGGCCGCCGCACCGTAGATCACCAGAGGGATGCTCGGCGGAAAAATCGGCCCCACCGTTGCTGAGGCCGCGGTAACGGCCGCCGCATACGGAACGGTGAATCCCTTTTCCTTCATGGCCTTGATCTCGATCTGCCCAAGACCGCCGACGTCGGCCAGCGCGGCTCCGGACATCCCCGAAAACACCAGACTGGAAAAAATATTGACCTGTGCAAGTCCGCCCGGGAGGCGGCCGGTCACCACATCGGCGAAATGGAAGATCCGGGCCGTGATGCCGGAACTGTTCATCAGGTTGCCGACCAGGATGAACAGCGGGACGGCACAGAGCGTGTAGGAATCAAGCGAGTACTGCATCCGCTGCGCCAGTAAATCGAGCGGCAATTCCTTGACGACGATGTAAAAGATGCTCGGGATCAGAATCGAGGTTGCCACGGGGAACCCGAGAAGAAACAAGGCTGCAAACATGATCAGGATGGTTGTTCCCATGGCGTCCCTCAGTTTTCCTGTGCCGATGCCGAATGGCCGATCCGTTTCATGAGGATCGTCAGATACCCCACTGTGAGCAGAACGAATCCGAGCAGGTTGGGCAGAAAGAACACCCAGAAAGGAATTTGCAGCGTCGCAGTCGTGTTGTTCGGGTTTTCGATGATCACGGACATCGACGACCAGGACACGATGGCGAATACGATGAGAGAGCAAACATCACTGAAGAGGGACAACCCGTCGCGTACAGGCTTCGGAAGCATGTCGCGCAGTTCGACCATCGCGATGTGCCCTCCTTCTCGCAGGGTAAAGGCCAACGGGAAAAGGACGATCCAGATCATCAGGTAACGAACGAACTCCTCGGCGCCAACCAACGGCAAATCGAACAGTTCGCGCATCAGAACTTGCAGGATGACCGTAATCAGCATCACCGACAGACAAAGGATGCTGATCTCCTTGTCCAGCCTGAATATGACTTTCATGACCTTGACACCCTCCTTGGGACAAGGCTTTGGCCTCATCTCCGATTTTGTGATTTAGAAGCCGCGCTATTTTTTCTGTGTAACGTTGCACAGCGTGATGTAACGTTACACAGGCGATTTTTCAAAGTCAACCCTATTCTTTTTCGGGACAGACAAACCTTGGCCAACTGATTTGTTTCTTGTCCATTCCGTTGACTTACGCATGAACGCTGGATCGCCGCAGCGGCTTCGGAGGCACGGGGGAACCTCAGGCCAGACGCCGGGGAGTCGATTTCTCCCGTCCTCGCTGTTTCAAAAAAAACATAAACCTTTTCGCGAATCGCTATTCTAAAAATTCGACGAGACGTCAATCGCAAGGAGGCATGCCATGTCGATCTTCGCCCGCTACCAGAGCCGTTTCGAGGCGGCGCAGGAAGAGGAAATGTCGGTCCAGGAGTATCTGGACTTATGCAAGCGCGATCCTTCCGCGTATGCCAGCGTCGCCGAACGGATGCTCCAGGCCATCGGCGAACCGGAACTGGTCGATACACGCTCCGACCCGCGCCTCTCAAGGATCTTCGCCAACAAGATGCTGCGCCGCTACCCGGCCTTCCGCGATCTTTACGGGATGGAAGAGGTCATCGAGCACATCGTCTCCTATTTCCGCCACGCGGCACAGGGTCTGGAGGAGAAAAAGCAGATCCTCTACCTGCTCGGCCCGGTCGGCGGCGGCAAGTCCACACTCGCGGAGACGTTGAAGCACTTGATCGAGAAGGTACCGTTCTATGCGCTCAAGGGCTCACCGGTGCATGAATCGCCGCTCGGGCTGTTCAATCCGGTCGAGGACGGGCAGCTGCTCGAAAAGGACTACGGGATTCCGCGCCGCTACATTGACACGATCATGAGTCCATGGGCGGTCAAGCGCCTGCATGAGTACGGCGGCGACATCACCAAATTCCGCGTCGTCAAGCTGCGCCCGTCGGTGCTCTCGCAGATCGCCGTGTCGAAGACCGAACCGGGTGACGAGAACAACCAGGACATCTCGTCGCTGGTGGGCAAGATCGACATCCGCAAGCTGGAAAGCTACTCGCAGAACGATCCGGATGCCTATTCGTATTCAGGCGGCCTGTGCCTCGCCAACCGGGGCGTGCTGGAGTTCGTCGAGATGTTCAAGGCGCCGATCAAGGTGCTGCACCCCTTGCTGACGGCGACGCAGGAGCAGAACTACAAAGGGACCGAGGGCTTCGGCGCGATCCCGTTCGACGGGTTGATCCTCGCTCACTCGAACGAGGCCGAATGGCTGGCGTTCAAGAACAACCGCAACAACGAGGCGTTTCTCGACCGCATCTACATCGTCAAGGTGCCCTACTCGCTACGCGTCACCGACGAAATCCACATCTACGAGAAATTGCTGGTCAATTCCTCGCTCAGCGAGGCGCCGTGCGCTCCGGACACGCTGCGCATGCTGGCCCAGTTCACCGTCCTCTCGCGCCTGAAGGAACCGGAGAATTCGAGCATCTACTCGAAGATGCGCATCTACGACGGTGAAAACCTCAAGGACACCGATCCGAAGGCCAAGAGCTACCAGGAATACCGCGATTTCGCCGGCGTCGACGAGGGCATGACCGGGCTGTCCACACGTTTCGCCTTCAAGATCCTCTCCCGTGTGTTCAACTTCGACCACCGCGAGGTGGCGGCCAACCCGGTACACCTGATGTACGTCCTCGAACAGCAGATCGAGCAGGAACAATTCACGCCCGAGATCGAGGAACAGTACCTGCGCTACATCAAGGAATTCCTTTCGCCGCGCTACGCCGAGTTCATCGGGAAGGAGATCCAGACGGCGTACCTGGAGAGTTATTCCGAGTACGGCCAGAACATCTTCGACCGTTACGTGCTCTACGCCGACTTCTGGATCCAGGACCAGGAATTCCGCGACCCGAATACCGGCGAAATGCTCGACCGCACGGCGCTCAACGACGAACTGGAAAAGATCGAGAAGCCGGCCGGCATCTCGAACCCGAAGGACTTCCGCAACGAGGTGGTCAACTTCGTGCTGCGCGCCCGCGCCAGGAACGAAGGCAAGAACCCGGTGTGGACGTCCTACGAGAAGCTGCGCGCGGTGATCGAGAAGAAGATGTTCTCGAACACCGAGGATCTGCTGCCGGTCATCTCGTTCAACACCAAGTCGAGCAGCGACGAGCAGAAGAAGCACAAGGACTTTGTCGAGCGCATGACCGCCAAGGGCTACACCGAGAAACAGGTGCGACTGCTCTGCGAGTGGTATCTGCGCGTGAGGAAGTCGTCGTAGTCAGGCTGTAGCGCCCCGGCACGGCGCCGGGCGCTCGCCTATTGCACGAGGGGGAATCTCATGACCGTGCGCATCGTGGATCGCCGGTTCGACAGCAGGAACAAGAGCTCGGTCAACCGGACGCGTTTTCTCCGGCGGTTCAAGGGGCAGATCCGCAAGGCGGTGGGCGAGTCGATCAATCGCCGGGGCGTGCGCGACCTGGAAAACGGCGAGAAGATCAGCATTTCCGGCAAGGACATCACCGAACCGCAATTCACCCTCGGCCAGGGCGGCCACCGCGAGGCCGTGCATCCCGGCAACGACCGTTTTTCCGGCGGCGACCTGATTGACCGGCCGGAGAGCGAGGGGGGAGGCGGCTCGGGCAGCGGGCAGGCCAGCCAGGACGGCGAAGGACTGGACGAATTCGTCTTCACCCTCTCGCGCGACGAATTCCTCGATATCTTCTTCGACGAACTGGCCCTGCCGAACCTCGTCAAGAAGCAACTGGCGCGCATCGAGCAGTATCGCAGCGTGCGCGCCGGCTACTCCAGCTCTGGCGTGCCGACCAACATCAACCTGCCGCGCACGATGCGCGGCGCCGCCGGCCGGCGCGTCGCCATCGGCGGGCCATACCAGAAACGCCTCCGCACCCTCGAACTCGAACTTCAGGACGTGCTCGACCGGCAGAGCGACGGCGACGACGACTCTGCAGAGATCGAGCGCCTGCGCCGCGAGATCGCCCGGCTGCACCTGCGCGTCGAAAACCTGCCCTTCATCGATCCGTTCGACCTGCGCTACAGCAACCGCGTCCGCGTGCCGCAACCGACCACGCAGGCCGTGATGTTCTGCCTGCTCGACGTTTCCGGTTCGATGGACGAGAACCGCAAGAACATCGCCAAGCGCTTCTTCATGCTGCTCTACCTGTTCCTGACGCGGAACTACGAGCACATCGACGTCGTCTTCATCCGCCACCACACCGTCGCCTCCGAAGTCGAGGAAAACGACTTCTTCACCTCGCGCGAGACCGGCGGCACCGTCGTTTCCAGCGCGCTGACGCTGATGCACGAGATCGCCCGCACGCGCTATGCGACCGGTGCCTGGAACATCTACGGCGCGCAGGCCTCCGACGGCGACAACTGGTACAACGATTCGCCGATCTGCCGCGAAATTCTCTCCAACTCGCTGCTGCCGCTGTGCCAGTATTTCGCCTACATCGAAATCACCGACGGCCCGCCACAAAATCTGTGGCAGGAGTACGAGAAACTGCAGGGCACGCATCCGGACCACTTTGCCATGCAGCGTATCGCTGAGGCCGGCGACATCTACCCGGTGTTCCGTGAATTGTTCAAGCGTCAGGACTGACCCCTTTCAACAACCTTCAACAGACAGAGGAACCATGCCCGCCACCACGCAAAATACCCCGCTCACACTCGGCATTCTCGGCTGCGCCAACATCGCCAAACAGTTCGTGCGCGACGTCGCCGCCAGCCCGTCGGTCCGCGTCGAAGCGGTCGCCAGCCGCGACACCGCCAAGGCCGCCGAATTCGCCAGGACGTTTTCCCTCCCGCGCCACGTCGGCAGCTACGAGGCGCTGCTGGAAGACCCTTCGATCGAGGCCGTCTACATCCCGCTGCCCAACAGCCTGCATGCCGAATGGGCGATCAAGGCCGCCCAGGCCGGCAAGCACGTCCTGTGCGAAAAGCCGCTGGCGCTTGGCCGCGCACAGGCCCAGTCAATGTTCGACGCGGCGCGGCAGAACGGCATGCTTCTGATCGAGTCCTATCCCTACGCCTTCCAGCCGCAGTTCGCTGAACTGCTGTCGTTGTTGCGGAGCGACGCGATCGGTGAAATCCGCGCCATCCAGGCCTGTTTCGGATTCACGCTCATCACCCCGGCCGGCAACATCCGCATGCAGCCGGAGATGGGCGGCGGCGCCCTGCTCGACGCCGGCAGCTACCCGGTCAGCCTGGTGCGCCGGGTAATGGGCGAGGCGCCGATCAAGGTCATCGCCGAATCGGTACGCGCCGAGACTGGTGTCGACATCAGCACCGTCGCCACGCTCTTCTTCACCCACGGCCGGGTCGCGCAGATTTCCTGCGGCATGAATGTCGCCAACCACCGGCGCGCCACGATCATCGGAACGCAAGGCACCATTGACACGGAGTACCTCAACCACACCGCCGACGCCCCCGGCGACAACCCCTACGGCTACCTGCCCAGCCAGTTGCGCATCCGGCGCGGCATCGCGCAAAACGTCCCGTTCGAGGAGATTCACGCAACCTCGGGCAGCGGCTTCCTGTTCGCGGCGGAAGCCTTTGCGAAGATGGTGCGCGAACGGGATATCGCCGCCTTCGAAGCCGCGGCGGCCGCCAGCGTCGACATCGCTGCGACCCTTGAAGCGCTTGCCCGTAGCGCGGCAAGCGGCGCGGCAGTGCCGCTCCATCCGGCCGATTGAAAAACGACCCCAGACGAGGCTCCACATGAGCACCCCGGCCAGCAATGTCATCGAAAAAACCGGCGCGGCCTTGCCGACCGGCTCGGAGTGGACCTACCCGGCCATCGAGGCCTACGACGAAGCCATCGGTCGGGTGGCGCGCGACTACGCGCTCGACTGCTACCCGCACGTGCTGGAAATCATCAGCGCCGAGCAGATGATGGACGCGTACGCCTCGATCGGCATGCCCGTCTATTACCACCACTGGTCGTTCGGCAAGCACTTCCTGTCCACTGCCAACCGCTACAAGCGCGGGCAGATGGGCCTCGCCTACGAGATCGTGATCAACTCCGATCCGTGCATCGCCTACCTGATGGACGAGAACACGCTGCCGATGCAGGCGCTGGTGATCGCCCATGCCGCCTACGGCCACAACTCGTTCTTCAAGGGCAACCACCTGTTCAAGCAATGGACGAGCGCCGACGCGATCATCGACTACCTGGTCTTCGCTCGCAACTACATCGCCGAATGTGAAGAGCGCCATGGGGTGGACGCGGTGGAGCAGTTGCTCGATGCCTGCCACGCACTGCTCAACGTCGGCGTCGACCGCTACAAGCGTGCGCCGAAGCAGTCGCTGGAAAAGGAAAAGCTGCGCCTGAAGGAGCGCGAGGAATACATGCAGGCGCAGGTCAACGACCTGTGGCGCACCCTGCCCCAGCGCCACGAAGCCGAAGAAATCGTCGCCGAGCGGCGCTTTCCTGAGGAGCCAGAAGAAAACCTGCTGTACTTCATCGAGAAGAACGCCCCGCTGCTGGACCCCTGGCAGCGCGAGATCGTGCGCATCGTGCGCAAGATCGGCCAGTACTTCTACCCGCAGCGGCAGACGCAGGTGATGAACGAAGGCTGGGCCACCTTCTGGCACTACACCCTGCTCAACACCCTCTACGACCGCGGCGGCGTGTCGGACGGTTTCATGCTCGAATTTCTGCAGTCGCACACCAACGTCGTTTACCAGCCGCCGTACAACAGCCCGTACTACTCCGGCATCAACCCCTACGCCCTGGGCTTCGCCATGTGGCGGGACATCCGGCGCATCTGCGAATCACCGAGCGACGAAGACTGCGAGTGGTTCCCCGACATTGCCGGATCGGACTGGCGCGAAACCTTCGAGTTCGCCATGCAGAATTTCAAGGACGAGAGCTTCGTCGCGCAATATTTGTCGCCCCGTCTGATGCGCGAATTCCGCTTCTTCTCGGTGATCGACGACGACACCCGCCTCAAGCTGCGCATCGGCGCCATCCACGACGACCCGGGTTACCGCGCCCTGCGCCAGCAACTCGCGCAGCAATACGACCTCGGCAGCCGCGAGCCGAACATCCAGGTCTGGAACGTCGACCTGCGCGGCGACCGCGCCTTGACGCTGCGCCACTTCGTGAATGACCGCCGGCCGCTGCACGACAGCCTCGACGCCGTCCTTGAGCACATCGCCAGCCTGTGGGGCTTCACCGTCCGCCTTGAGCGACAAAACGCCGACGGATCAATCGAACTGGTCAGCGCAAAGCAGATCGAGCGGACGCGACATTTCCGGTAACGAAGGAGGCCATGTATTACGGAGAGAAACTCAATGCGTGGACACATCTGGTCGGCGCCATGCTTGCGCTTGCCGGAACGGTCTGGTTGCTGGCAATCACGATACACGCTTGTGATCCTCTTTTATGCCTTCGATAAGCGTTTCCGCTATTGGCACGGCATCTGGCACATGTTCGTCGTCGCCGGCAGTGTGCTCCATTTCATCGCCATTTTGCTTTTTGTCGTGTAAGTTCCGTGGCGGAACGTGATTGGTCGCTGTCCGCATGTCGAACGCACGGGTGGCTCGCAGCGATACACGGCAGATTCCAACTCAAGACAGATCCTGCGGGGCAGACCCATGATTGAACCTATTTTGCTAACGGTGGCGCGTCTTTGCACGTATGAGCGGACGCGTCCCCTAACCAATGCCAGCAGCTTTTTCTTCGAGCGCGACGGCCGCCTTTATCTCGTGACAAGCCGCCATGTAATGCGTGATGAACCGAGCAAGCATTTTCCGGATCGGCTTGAAATCGAGTTGCACACCGATCTGGGCAACCTGGCCAGTTCTACCGGTTTCTCGATTCCGTTGTACAGGGAAGGTAAGAGTCTGTGGCGCCAGGGTGAAGATGCGGCAGGGGAGATCGACGTCGCCGTGATCGAGATCGACCGCGGCGCGCTCCCCGAAACGACGATCTACAGCGCCTTTACGCCGGAACACCTGTATCGCCCGGAACGCCAGATAGAAATCGGAACCCCCTTGCTGGTCGTCGGCTTCCCCCTGGGCTTCCACGATGGACTGCACCACCTGCCGGTTGCTCGCCATGCGGTGATCGCTTCATCCTTCGGCATGCGCTTCCAGGGGCTTGGTTATTTCCTGACCGACGCTCGCACTCACCGTGGCACCAGCGGCGCACCTGTCGTGATGCGTTCCCCCGAGGCCACATCGAACGGTCTGGGGTGGATATTGCTTGGGGTTCACTCGGCACGGATGGACATCGGCACGCGGGATCGCCAGGAGGATGAAGCCCTCGGACTGAATTGCGCCTGGTATGGCGACATTCTTCTCACGCTCACCAGTTAGGTAACCACACCAATGCATTGCCTAAGTGGAAACACCTAGGTGGATGAACGAATTGTGCCGGGCTATCGAGATAGTCAATCATTCGACTTCAAAAAAACTACCAAACCGGATGGGGACTATGCCAGGCAGCACATTGCAACTCACGAACGGCGACAACGCCAACCAACACGCCATAAGTGAACACGCGGCAATGGAGCGGATCAATCGGGCTTTGCAAGAATACGGACATTTCTTGCGAAAAACGCGCAGCAATTCCCCGTTACGCATGTCGCTGGGAACCTACTACCTGGTCGATTCCTGCAAGCATTACATCGAGGGAACCGACCACCTTGACGAACTCGCCGCGAGACTGGGCGTTCTGGAACGGGGAGAATTCGTCTCGATCACCTGAAGGAGCAAACCCCGATCGGGTCTGTACCAGAACGTGGCACGCCCTCGGAGCGTGGCGTCCACCTGATGCCACGATCGCAGGCAAGGACTTGAATCACTCCCGGCCGGCGTTCAACGTCACAAGGAATCCACCACGGCTGGCGTCAGGCGCATGTAGCCTTCCGCGTACTCAATGTTCCGGGAGGCCGTGATGCCGATGTTGCGCTTGGCCTGGACGCCGCGCTGCTGTGCCACGCGGGTGTAGTAGTGCCAGAGGTGTTCCTGTCCCGCCATGGCCTGAATGGCACGATACTTGATTTCCCAGACATCGGTGATGTCGAGAAAGGTATCCGGCACCCACTCACACTGCTCGGTCTGATGGGGCTCGAAGGCATAGACCGGCGGAGCGCCGACCACCTTCTGTCCCGGATTGTGACCTTCGGCCTGCGCAATGATGCGCGCCTCCTGGGTAACGTGCATCGCCAACGGGTGGTCGAAGTTGTACGGATCCTTCGCCGAATGACTCAGGACGAAGGACGGCTGCAGGTCGCGATAGACATCGACCAGACGCATCAAGGCATCGTCGCTGACGCGCAGCGGGTAATCCCCCAGGTCGAAAAACTCGATTTCGGCGCCAAGGATTTCGGCGGCTTGCATGGCTTCTTCGCGGCGCGACGCCTTGACCTGTTCAACGGTCATGTTGCCCTTGCGCCAGAGTTTCGCTGACTCACCGCGCTCGCCGAACGACAGGCAGACCACCTTCATTCGCCAGCCCTTGCGGCTGTGCAATGCGATCGCGCCGCCCGCGCGCCAGACGAAATCGGCGGAATGGGCGCTGACGACCAGCCCGGTGTTTACTTCACTCATAACATCTCCTGTTTGAAGAATGAGGCACAAACCGATCCCCCTCGACGACCACCGTGTCGAACGGAAACGTGAATTGGGAAAGTCGGGGGAGTTGGCGTGCTTCTCTAGAAAGCAGTCAATCGCCGGAAAATCCGGGACTCAAGGCTCGACCGCCCCGCTCAGACCCGTTTTCTGAATGGCTGACCGGACCACGCCCTCGTTCCGCGCGTCATCAACCAGACGACGAAGGAGCGGCAGCACCGAGCCTCGCCCCTTGGGAATGCCTACCGCATGGTTTTCCGCCCCCCACCTTCCATCCAGAACCCTCGATCCGGGCAACTGGTCGGCCATCTCGAACAAGGTCGACTTGTTCGTGGCGTAGACATCGGCACGGCCGTCGGCCAGCATTTCGATGCCGATCTTGAGTGTTTTTGCGCGAACGACCGTGGCATTTTTCAGGTTACGCGACTGAACGCCGTCGGACGAACTTCCTTCGGTGACGGCAACACGCACACCAGGGCGATCAATCGCCGACAGGCCGGCGATCCGCGAACGCGGGGAAACGAGATAACCGAGTTCGATCTCAAGGTAAGGCTGGGAAAAATCCATGTCGCGCGCCCGCGCCGGGGTGGCGTTGGTGAACGCCATGTCGGCCTTCCCCGCCTTGACCGCTGCGAGAACCTCGGCATTCCGCGAAAAAACCAACGGCTCGAAGGCGACGCCGAGTTGCTTCGCCAGATCCTTGCCGAGTTCATAGCCCACGCCTGTCGGCTCACCGGTTTTGGGATCCTTGACAAACGAGGTCGGCGTACCCTGGTAAACGGCGATCTTCAGCGTTCCACCCGGCGCGATGACCCTGACCTGCTCTTCCGGCAGGGAGGTGGTGGTTGTACAGCCGGCGAGTTGCAGAGCCGCTGCAACAAATGAGAGAAGAACCAATCGCCTGGTTTTCGAGATCACTTGCATGTCGTTTCTCCGGAAGGTGAAGGAATTGCCAGAAGAGTTTCGGAAGAATGGGCGCGCGCCGGCCTCAATCGATGTACTTCAGCCCGGCCTTTTCCAGCGCCGGACGCATGTTGTACATGTCGAGGCCAAGAACGCCTGAGGCCAGCTTCTGACGCTTGGCGCCTTCGTTGGCTTCCCGTTCCTGCGCGGCCTTGAGCGTCCTTTCGGCCATCGCCGCCGGCACGCAGACGACGCCGTCGTCGTCGGCGACGATCACATCGCCCGGCGTGACGAGCATTCCGGCACAGACAACAGGCACATTCACCGACCCGAGGGTCGCCTTGACCGTGCCTTTGCTGGAAATGCACTTGCTCCAGACAGGGAACTGCATCTCGGTCAACGTCCGGACATCGCGCACGCCGGCATCGATGACCAGTGCCCGGGCACCGCGCGCCTTGAAGCTCGTGGCGAGCAGATCGCCGAAGAAGCCGTCCGTGCATTCCGCCGTGATCGCGGCAACGACGATGTCGCCCGGCAGGATCTGCTCGGCGACGACGTGCATCATCCAGTTATCGCCTGGATGAAGCAGCACCGTCACCGCATTCCCCGATACCTGCGCACCAGGATAGATGGGGCGCATGCAAGGCTTCATCAGCCCAACGCGGCCCATCGCCTCATGCACGGTCGCCGAGCCGAATGCGCCCAGCGCGTCGGCCACGTGCGATTCCGTGCGGGTGATGTTGCGATATACAACGCCAAGCTCGTACATGATCCAGCTCCTCTTACGGTATTTCGTCAGGAAATGAGTGTGTCCGTCGCGATTGCCTTACTTGCCTCGCCGGCGAACGAAGGAAATGACGGACCAGGTCATCAGCGACACGGCAAACGCCAGTGCGGTCGCGGCGATGGGCTCGGTCAGGAAAACAGTGAAATCCCCCCGGGAGAGCAGCAATGCTCGCCGGAAGTACTCTTCGAACGGCTGCCCGAGGATGTAGCCCAGCAACAGCGGCACGGCCTCCAGCCGCAGCAGGAGCATGGCGTAGCCGGCGATGCCAAAGAACAGCAGCGAGTAGATGTCGAAGACATTGTTGTGCGTACTGAACACGCCGATGCAGGTAAACAGGATGATTCCCGGATAAAGCAGCGGATAGGGAATCTGCAGCAGGCGGACCCACATGCCGAGCAGCGGGATGTTCAATGCCACGAGAATGAGGTTGCCGATCCAGAAGCTGACGATCAGGCCCCAGAACAATTCGGGGTGGCTGGTCATCACCTGCGGCCCCGGCTGGATGCCGTGGATCACCAGCGCGGCAAGGATCAGCGCCATGATCGCATCGCCCGGGATGCCCAGCGTCAGCGTCGGGATGAACGCGGTGCCGACCCCGGCATTGTTGCACGATTCCGGCGCGGCGATACCCTCGATAGCGCCCTTGCCGAATTCCTCGGGATGCCGCGAGATCCGCTTCTCGATGGCATACGAAATGAATGTCGCCATGCCGCCGCTGGTGCCGGGCAGCGCGCCGAAGAACGAGCCGAGACCCGCACCGCGCAGCATCGGGCCGAACGATCGCTTCCAGTCCTCTTTTGTCGGCAGTTGGTCGCGCAGGCGGAATTTCTGTGTCACCGCCGAGATGCCGGCCTTGCCGGTGCTGGTGACCACTTCCGCGACCGCGAAGAGCCCCATGGCGATCGGGATCAGGCCGATACCGTCCGACAGGTCCTGGAGATCGAAGGTAAAACGCTGGACGCCGGAATTGACGTCCGTGCCGACTGTGGCCAGGATCAGGCCGACGATCATCATCGCCACGCCCTTGATCGGCGAGCCTTTCCCGACCGTCGAAGCCGCCATCAAGCCGAGGAACATCAGCGCGCAGTAGTCGGCCGGGCCGAACTTGAGCCCCGCCTCCGCCAGGATCGGGGCAACGCACATCAGCAGCAGGATACCGACGGTCGACCCCCAGAACGAGGCGATGCATTTCATGAACAGGGCAATGCCGCCGCGCCCCTGCTTGGTCATCGGGTAGCCGTCGAGCACATCGACGGCTGCGGCAGGATGGCCGGGGACCCCCAGAAGGATCGAGCACGTCCCGCCGCCATAATCGGCGCCGAAGTAGACGCCGGCCAGCATGATCAGCGCCCCGGTAGGTGGCAGATGGAAGGTGATCGGCAGCAGCAGCGAGATGGCGATCAGGGAACCGAGCCCCGGCAGCACGCCGACCAGGCAACCGAGAAATACGCCGACGAAGCAATACCACAGGTTGGTCAGCGTCAGCGCCTCGTGCAGGCCGATGGAGACGTTGCCCAGGAGTGTTGTAAGAAATTCCATGAGTACCTCTGTTATCCGCCAAAGCCGCCGAATGCGGACAACTGCATGTCAAGTCCCTTGGCGAAGATGAGCCAGGACAACAGGGCCAGCGAGCCGGCGAGCAGCAAGGTCCGTCGAATGTTGTATGGACGCTCCGCCAGAACCGCGATTGCGGTCAGCAGTGCCGTCGCCGGGAAGAGCCCGAGACGCTCAAGCGACAGGGCGAAGATTGCAATCGCGCAGGAAATCGCCAGGAAGGGCCGCAGCCGGAGGGGCGGCGGCGTCAGTTCATGCGCGACCTTTGAGAACGAGAAGAGGGCGATGACGACGCCGAGAATGGCGAGTACGACACCCAGCATGGTCGGGAAAAAGCCCGGACCGAGTTGGCCGCCTTCGCCCCACTCATAGTTCCTCGACGCGTAAAAGGCCACAAACACCCCGAACGCGGACAACAAGGCGCCCGCGGCCAGATCGCGCAGATCGGCCCGACTTTCAGAATTCATAGAAATACCCACCTTCAATCATCTCCCTTCGGCTCGCATCCATGTACGCGCGAAGGGAAACTTGTGTATTCAGAGGACTCAGCGTTGTCCCGAGCCCTCATTCACGGACAACCGTATTACGAGGTCAATCGGCCTTGATCTTTCCGTCTACGATGACCTTGGTCCACTTGACGCGCTCGGCCTTGACGAACTCGTCAAACGCGGCCGCCGACCCCGGCGTGACCGCCGCGCCGCGCCCTTCAAGCTGCTTGACGACTTCAGGATCGGCCAGGGCCTTCTGGAGCGCCGCATCCAGCTTGGCGATCCGCTCCTTCTCCATCCCCTTCGGGCCGACGAGACCCCACCATACCGTTGCAGTGGCCTTCGGCATACCCAGCTTGACAATCGTCGGCACCTCCGGCAGAAGCTTGCTGGGCTTGTCGTCGAGGATCGCCAGCGCCCGCAACTTGCCGGCCTGGACATGCGAAGCAACCTCGATCGGATTGATCGTCATGAACGTCAGTCGTCCGCCAAGAAGGTCGTTCACCGCCGGCGCACCGCCCTTGTACGGAACATGCAGGGCATCGAACTTCCCTTCCGCCTTCAACAGCTCTCCTGCCAGATGGCTGGAACTGCCGTTCCCGGCCGACCCGTAGGTCAGTTTCTTGGGATTGGCTTTACCGTCGGCAATCAGATCGGCTACGGTTTTGTAGGACGAGTTGGCATTATTAACCCGGCCCTTAAATAGCTTTGCTAAGCCGCGTATGCGGCATGAGGATGCTGGAAATAGGAACGGATGCGTTCGGGCCATTGTGCGATGCGATTCATGATGCGCATGGCTTTTTGCAGAAGATCCTTTTCAGAGCGGGTGGCCGGTTCGAGACGCAGGGACGTTTTGAAATCGTGATTCAGATATTCGTCGGGATTGGATTCCGGGGCGTAGGGCGGCAAGTAGAAGAGTTCGATCTTGTCCCGGCGAGGCTCGATCCATTGCTGGACGAGCTTGGCATGATGCACACGCAGGTTATCGACGATCAGGAAGAT